>NZ_JBFHHX010000087.1:0-14736 GCF_041596795.1 Lutibacter sp. | reverse complement strand
TTAAATCAAAAAATTACATTTAGAAATGCTAGTAACGGACAAATAGTACAAGTTCCTGTTGCTGCTGTTGCGCAATCTGAAACTTCATCAACATTTAGTGCGGTAAAACGTAAAGAATTAAATAGAGTTATTACAATTTTCTCCAATGTTTTAGAAGGTTATAATGCAACAGAAATAAATACTCAAATTAAAAAAGCTCTTGAAAATTACAATTTACCTAAAAATGTCTCTATTTCTTTTACCGGTGAACAAGAATCGCAAGCAGAAGAAATGGCCTTTTTAAGTAAAGCATTATTAATTGCTGTTTTCTTAATATTTTTAATTTTAGTTGGCCAATTTAACTCAACCTCAACACCAATAATTATTTCATTATCAGTACTTTTAAGCTTAATTGGAGTATTGCTTGGATTAATTATTTTTAGAATGGAGTTTGTAATTATGATGACTATGATTGGTATAATTTCACTAGCAGGAATTGTAGTAAACAACGCCATTGTTTTAATTGATTATACCAACCTAATTATGATTCGTAAACGTGAAGAACAAGGTATAGAAGAAGGCGTTTTAACAAAAGAATTAATTTACCAAAGTATTGTTGAAGGTGGAAAAACGCGTTTACGCCCAGTATTATTAACAGCAATTACCACAATTTTAGGTTTATTACCATTAGCAATTGGTATTAACATTAACTTTTTAACATTATTTACTGAATTTGATGCCCAATTTTATATTGGTGGTGAAAACGTAGCGTTCTGGGGACCAATGTCTTGGACTATTATTTTTGGACTAACATTTGCTACATTTTTAACTTTGGTTATTGTACCAATTATGTATTCTTTAATTAATAATTTAAAACTTAAATTGAAAAGAAAACAATAACAAAAATTTAAAAAAAACCAATATTTGTAAGGCTGAATAAAAGTATTTTAATACTTTTATTCAGCCTTTTTTATAACCCTTTTTAAACTGTTTCACATTTTAAAATACACATAAAAAACAGTTTAATTATCAATTAAAATTTAATTATTACCAATGGAAAACCTTTCGCAAACAATTGAAAAAAACGAAGTCGTTAAAATAGTTTCACAATATCTAGATTTATCAGTAACGCCTTTTGGAGAAGAAATTAGAACAGTGGTTAGAGTAGATAAAAGAGAAGCAATGTACAACGGAAACGGAACTGTTTATTTACTTCAAATGTTTGGTGTAGAAGAATTAGTGAATAATAGAATTGGCGCATATATGGTTTTTTTAAATAAAGATGATCAAGCTGGCTTTCACACACACGGAACAAGATTTGAACAAGAATTATATGTTGTAATGCAAGGCGAAGGAGAATATTCTGACCGAGCAGGTGTTTCCGGAACCATTAGAACAAAAAAAGTTACTAAAGGAAGTATTACTGTAGTAGATAAAAACGGTTTTCATTCCTTAAAAAACACCACAAACAACCCATTAATTGTTTTTGTTATTACAACTAACGAACCCAAACAATAAAATTCTTAATTCAAAAAAAAGAAATCTTTACAACCTAAAACGCTACTTACTAAATATACATTACATCTCTATTGAAATGTAAAAAAGTATATTTGCACAAAATTTAAATTAAACGTTTGTGCAAGCACATTTTCAAAAGTTCAATACTCCAATAAACAATATTAAACTTCCTGTTAAGTTTACATTTCCGTTTTATTATGAAACGCATCCATTATGTAAAATTGCGACAAACGAAGTACAGCATTATTTAAAAACACAAACCGATTTTGAACATAATTTTGGATTAGATGCTTCTAAAAATGGATTGGTAATTGGTAAAATGTTTGGTGTATTAGTGGTTAAAAATCAGCAAAATGAAATTGGCTATATTACTGCTGTTTCAGGAAAGTTGGCAGAAAAAAATAAACATAAATTATTTGTGCCACCCGTTTATGATATGCTTGTAAAAGATTCCTATTTTTTGCAAGAAGAAGCTGTTTTAAACAACATTAATTTAGAACTAGAAAACTTAGAAAACAATGCTGAATATTTAGAAACACTAAAACAATTTAAGCTAGAAAAGAAAAAGGCTGTAATTGACATACAAGAGAAAAAAACAGCGTTAAAAACAGCTAAAAAACATAGGGATTTACAAAGAAAAAAAGCACAAGAGGAATTATCATCAGAAGCTTATATTGAAGTAGAAAAAGCATTGAGCAAGGAAAGTTTAGAAGCTAAATATTTTTTTAATAATGTAAACCGCTATTGGGAACATGTTTTAGAAGCTCACAAAGAAAAATTGGCAGTTTTTACCAGTAAAATAACTCAATTAAAAGAGCTACGAAAAACTAAATCTGCTGCATTACAACAGTATTTATTTGAACAATATCAATTTTTAAATTCAAAAAAAGAAGTTAAAAACTTATCTCAGTTATTTGCCGAAACTGCTGAACAAAATCCGCCTGCAGGTTCTGGAGAATGTGCGGCTCCAAAATTATTACAATATGCTTTTTTAAACAATTTAAAACCCATTGCTATGGCCGAATTTTGGTGGGGACAATCGCCTAATAAAGAAATACGGCAACACAAACAATTTTATCCGGCTTGTCAGGGAAAGTGCAAACCTATTTTAACACATATGTTGCAGGGAATGGATTTAGATACAGATCCGTTATTACAAAATCCAGCAATTGGCAAAGAATTAGAAATTATTTTTGAAGATGAGCAATTAATTGTTGTTTACAAACCTGAAGAATTTTTATCGGTTCCTGGCATTCACATTCAAGATTCTGTTTATACAAGAATTAAAAAACAAATAAATAATATTTCTGGACCTATTATAGTTCATAGGTTAGATATGTCTACTTCTGGCCTATTGGTTTTGGCAAAAAACAAAAAAGCCCACAAAAATTTACAAAGCCAGTTTATAAAAAAAACAGTTCAAAAAAGATATACAGCTTTATTAAATGGTATTGTAACCGAAACTAAAGGAACCATACAATTACCATTACGTGTAGATTTAGATGATAGACCACGCCAATTAGTATGTTTTGAGCACGGAAAACCAGCCAAAACAAATTGGGAAGTAATTGAACGCAAAAACGGCAAAACAAAAGTGCATTTTTATCCAATTTCAGGAAGAACGCATCAATTACGTGTACACGCTGCTCATTTTTTAGGATTGAACACTCCTATTGTAGGAGATGATTTATATGGAGAAAAAGCAGATCGCTTACATTTACATGCAGATACTTTAGAATTTGAACATCCTACAACAAAACAACCAATGAAGTTTTACAAAAAAGCAAATTTTTAAAAAGTTTAATTAATTAAAGTAGATAAATAGTACTTTTAAAAACAGTTAGAAAATTTTTAAATTGTGAATAAATCAAAAATATATACCGTTGATGAAGCTACAATATTACTTGAAAATTATTGTGCCTACCAAGAACGTTGTCATAAAGAAATAGAACAAAAATTATACGATTTAAAACTAATTCCTGAGGCTAAAGAAAAAATATTATTGCATTTAATGCAACACAATTTTTTAAATGAAGAACGTTTTGCAAAGGCTTTTGTACGTGGTAAGTTTTCAATAAAAAAATGGGGAAAACAACGTATTATTAATGAATTAAAATTTAGAAATATTTCTTCCTATAATATTAATACTGCTCTTAAAGAAATTGATGAGAATCAATATTTAAAAACTCTTGAAGAATTAGCAGAAAAAAAAGCTCCTTTAATAAAAGAATCTAATCCCTTTAAAAAAACATCAAAACTAGCTAATTATTTGATTTCTAAAGGATATGAGTCTGATTTAGTTTTTAAAACAGTAAAAACTTTCTACTAAAAAACATCAAATTTTATCACTGATTTTAATCATTTTTAACAGTAACTAATTTTGTAAATTTGAATATAATTAAACATCTATACATGAAAAATTTACTAATTATTATAGCTTTCTTTTTTATTTCAGCATCAGTATATTCACAAAAAACACATTTGCCAAAAACAGAAACAAAAGGAAGTTTACAAGAAATTACTATTTATTACGAAGATGGTACAATTATGCAACACGGGTTTTATACCAATGAAGGAAAATTACATGCCTCTTGGGAAAGTTATAATGCCGATGGTAGTAAAAAATGTTATGCCACTTATAATAATGGAGTAAAAGTTGGTATTTGGACTTATTGGAGCAAAGATAAAATTACAAAAATAGAATACGACAATAATAAAATTATAAAAATTGAAGAAGTTGAAATAATACCTAACAATAAAATTAATTATTAATTTTCTCGTTTTTTAAATCTATTTTTTTCCATTTGACTATAACCACTATTATGCTCTATATCGGCTTGTTGTCCATCCACATTATTAGGGAAATCGGTATCAATTTCAATTGAATTTTGAACATCTTCTGTTTTATAAATAGTATTTATTTTTGAATTTAATGCGGAATACAATTCCAAAATCTTACCAACCTCTTCCTTAACTTCTTCTTTTTTAATAGATGAAATTGTAGCCATATCAGCCAATCGTAAAGTTTCATTATATAAAACATTAAATCTGGCTTCCACATTTAATTCTTTTAATTTATCAACTCTAATAGAATCTTTCATCAATTTAACCAAATCAGCCAATTCCTGTGCATTTGAAAGAGCTTCTAAACTTGATACTGAATAAAATTTCAACATAAACTCATCAACATCTTCATATTCTTTCCATTTAGATAAATCTTCTTTAGCTCTGGGAATTAATGTTTCTCCTAAATGATTCATAATTCTATCTGGATTTACAACCACTAAAGAATCCTTAACATCAGAATTTTCTTTTACCACTTCACTCCTTTTACATGAATAAGTGCATAACAAAATGAATAATAAAAAACTAAATAAATACTTCATTATAAAATTAATTGACTCCAAAAGTAATAATAAATAAAACTATTTATATAAAAACATGTCATTTTCATAAAAAACTGTAGCCATCTAATTAAAAATTTAATTTCAGTATCTTTGATGTGTAACTCAGCGACTTTTATATAAATGAACAAAAGCATATTAATTATTGGTGCCTGCGGCCAAATTGGAACCGAATTAACTTTAAAATTAAGAGAAATTAACGGTGCAAATCAAGTAATTGCATCAGACATTAAAGAAGGCAATAAAGAACTAATGCAATCTGGGCCGTTTGAGTTTATAAATGCAATGGATTATAATTCTATTGAAAAAATTATAGAAAAATATGCTATTAATGAAGTTTATTTAATGGCTGCAATGCTTTCAGCTACTGGAGAAAAATATCCAGCAAAAGCTTGGGAGTTAAATATGAATTCGCTTTTTAACGTACTTAATATTGCCAAAGAAGGTAAAATTAAAAAATTATTTTGGCCAAGTTCTATGGCTGTATTTGGGCCATCTACACCAAAAGAAAACACACCACAAGAAACAATAATGGAACCTACAACGGTATACGGAATTAGCAAACAAACCGGAGAGCGTTGGTGCGAATATTACTTTAATAAATATGGCGTTGATGTTAGAAGTATTAGATACCCAGGTGTTATAAGTTGGCGAACAAATCCGGGTGGTGGAACCACAGATTATGCTGTTGAAATTTACCACGAAGCACTTTTAAAAGGAGAATACACTTCGTTTTTAAAAAAAGAAACCAAATTACCTATGATGTATATGGATGATGCCTTAGAAGCCACCATTAAAATTATGGATGCTGCACCAGAAACCATAAAAATAAGATCATCATATAATTTAGCCGCAATTAGTTTTACTCCTGAAGAAATTGCAGCAGAAATAAAAAAAGAAATTCCAGAGTTTAAAATTTCATACAATCCCGATTTCAGACAAACTATTGCCGATAGCTGGCCAAAAAGTATAGATGATTCCAGAGCAAGAAAAGATTGGAATTGGAACCATACTTTTGATTTGAAAAAAACCAGTGAAATTATGTTAGAAAACTTAAGATTAAAATACAATCTTCCCTAAAATTTTTAACCAAAGTTAAAACAGCTTTTTTACAAGTGACATAACTCACTTTATGTATAAAAACCAAAGTTTTAACTCGTAATTTCCATCATTTTTTTTCAATCGTAAAACTAAAACGATTTAGTAAGTTTGTAACAAATATGACATCTATCATATTTTTAACTTTTACTATATTCTAATTTTGTTAACTAATCTAGAAAAAGTAAAAAAGTGTACTTCTTCTTTAAAAATAAATAAAAATTAATACTTAAAAATAAATAATTATGAATATTTCTCACATTGAACACATTGGTATCGCAGTAAGCAACTTAGAAGAATCAATAAAATACTATGAAGAAGTTTTAGGAATGAAATGCTACTCCATAGAAGAGGTTGTTGATCAAAAAGTGAAAACAGCCTTTTTTTTGGTAGGTACTACAAAAATTGAATTGTTAGAAAGCACTTCTCCAGACGGACCAATAGGTAAATTTATAGAAAAAAAAGGTCAAGGAATTCACCACATTGCATTTGCTGTTGATAATGCTACTGAAGCTTTAAAATTAGCTGAAGAAAGAGGTGTTGCCTTAGTTGATAAAGTATCTAGAAAAGGAGCTGAAGGTTTAAATATTGGTTTTTTACACCCAAAATCTACACACGGAGTGTTAACTGAACTTTGTTCAAAAAAATAATGAATCAAATTCAAATTCTTATAAAATGGCAAATCAAGATAAAATCAATGAATTAATTGAAAAAAGAGCCAAAGCAAAACTAGGTGGAGGAGAAAAAAGAATTGACTCGCAGCACGCAAAAGGAAAACTTACGGCACGTGAGCGAATTGATATTCTTTTAGACGATAACAGTTTTGAAGAATTTGATATGTTTGTAACACACAGAACTATATCTTTTGGTTTAGACAAGCAAATTTACCTTTCAGATGGTGTTGTTACCGGTCACGGAACAATTGATGGACGTATTGTGTATGTTTTCTCTCAAGATTTTACAGTGTTTGGAGGTTCACTTTCTGAAACTTACGCACTTAAAATTTGTAAAATAATGGATATGGCAATGAAAATTGGCGCTCCAGTTATTGGATTAAATGATAGTGGTGGTGCTCGTATTCAAGAAGGTGTTAGATCTTTAGCGGGTTATGCCGAAATTTTCCAAAGAAACATTATGGCCTCTGGAGTAATTCCTCAAATTTCTTCAATTTTAGGTCCTTGTGCAGGTGGTGCGGTTTATTCTCCAGCGTTAACAGATTTTACTATTATGACAGATCAAACAAGTTATATGTTTGTAACGGGTCCAAAAGTAGTACAAACTGTAACTGGCGAAGTTGTAACTGCCGAACAATTAGGCGGTGCAGATATCCACTCTACTAAATCTGGTGTTTCACACTTTTTAGCAGAAAACGACGAAGAGAACTTATTATTAATCAGAAAATTAATGAGTTACCTTCCTTCTAACAATTTAGAAGAACCACCATCCATTGTTTGTGATGATCCAATTGATAGATTAGATGATATTTTAAATGAAATAATTCCTGAAAACCCAAATCAACCATATGATATAGTTGATGTTATTTCAGTAATTGTTGATAATGGTGAATTTACAGAAGTTCACAGAAATTATGCACGTAATATTTGTGTTGGTTTTGCCCGTTTTAATGGTCGTTCTGTTGGTATTGTTGCCAATCAACCAAAATATTACGCAGGTGTTTTAGATATTGAAGCTTCAAGAAAAGCGGCCAGATTTGTTCGTTTTTGCGATGCTTTCAATATTCCAATTGTAACCTTAGTAGATGTACCAGGTTTCTTACCAGGAACTGGACAAGAATATGGTGGAATTATTCTTCACGGAGCTAAATTATTGTTTGCCTATGGCGAAGCAACTGTACCTAAAGTAACTATTACATTACGTAAATCTTACGGAGGAGCACATGATGTAATGAGTTGTAAGCAATTGCGTGGTGATTTAAATTACGCTTGGCCAACTGCAGAAATTGCAGTAATGGGTGCTAAAGGTGCAGTGGAAGTTTTAGAAGGCTCTAATATTAGTAAAATTGAAGATGCTGAAGAAAAACAAGAATATATTGATAAAAAAGAAGATGAGTACACCGAAAAGTTTGCAAATCCTTATATAGCTGCTAAATATGGTTTTATTGACGATGTAATTGAGCCAAGAAACACCCGTTTTAGAATTATTAGAGGATTAGAGTTATTAGCAAACAAAAAAGAAGTGAACCCTCCTAAAAAACACTCAAATATTCCACTATAATGATTTACACTAAATTATACATCGACCAGATTAGTGAAGGTTACGTTATATTAATTACTGGGTTATTAATTGTTTTTAGTGCCCTTTTAATATTAACGGCGTTTTTTAAATATGGATTGCCTGTGTTATTATACACCTATAAAATTATTACCAAAGGAAGAGATAAAAAAATTAAAGACATCTCTCCAAATGTAAATGAAAAATTTACTGGTGAAATAGCCGCTGCAATTTCAACTGCAATACATTTATACTTAAAAGAACAGCACGATGAAGAAAATGCTGTACTTACCATTAAACAAGCACGGAAATTATATTCGCCTTGGAGTTCAAAAATATACGGAACGCATAATAACCTAAGAAAATAAATGGCTATTTGCAGAAAAGGATAAAACCTTCACCAAAAAACACCAAAACCAATGAAAAATTTCAAATTTAGAATATACGACAATAATTACAATGTTAAAATTGTATCACACGAAGATAATATTATTGATTTAGAAGTTAACGGAACTTCATATTCTGTAAAATTAAGCGAAGAAGTTAAGGTTACTAAAACACCTACTTTAGTAAGATCTGCGTCTAAAAGACCTGCCGAATTACTTAAAGTAAATGTAAGTTCATCAAAAACAAAAATTGTAGCTCCAATTCCAGGTACAGTTTTATCAATAGATATAAATGTTGGAGATGAAATTAAAGTTGGTGATAGATTGCTAGTTTTAGAAGCAATGAAAATGGAAAATAATATTACTTCAGAAAAATCAGGAATAGTAAGTGCTATTCTCGTAAAAATTGGTCAACAAGTTTTACAAAATGAAGTATTAATAGAACTAGCATAGGAACTTTAAAAGTTATAACTAAATTATTAGGTTATAACCTATAAAAAGAAAAAACATGAAAAAACTATTTATAATATTTTCTGTAATCTCCTTGTTAGTTTTTATAAGACCAGCACTTGGGTTAAATACAAATTCTAACACACAAACACTTTCAACTACATCTGTAGAACAAGTTGAAGAAAATTCTTCCGAAAGTTTTATTGATGAAGCGTTTGATGGAATTAAACAATTTTACTCATATACTGGTTTTGCAAATGCTGCAAGTGGTAATTTAATTATGATTCTTATAGGAATTATATTTATTTATTTAGGAATTAAATTTGATTACGAGCCCCTTTTATTAATTCCAATTGGTACTGGTGTTATTCTTGGAAATATTCCTTTTGTAGCCGGTAATCAAACAGGTATTTATGAAACAGGTTCTGTTTTAAATTATCTATACTTTGGAGTTGTAAAAGGAATCTATCCACCGCTAATTTTCTTAGGAATTGGAGCAATGACAGATTTCTCATCATTAATTGCAAATCCAAAATTAATGTTATTAGGTGCTGCAGCACAAATTGGTGTATTTGCAACATTTTTAGGTGCGTTATACTTAGGATTTAACCTTCCTGAAGCTGGTGCAATTGGAATTATTGGTGGTGCAGATGGACCAACAGCAATATTCCTTTCATCTAAATTAGCAAACGGTATTAACATTTTACCTGATGGAACCACAGTTAAAAACTTAATTGGACCAATTGCAATTGCAGCCTACTCTTACATGGCATTAGTACCTGTAATTCAACCTCCAATTATGAAGTTATTAACTACTAAAAAGGAGCGGTTAATTAGAATGAAACCACCAAGAGCGGTTTCTCAAAAAGAAAAAATGATATTCCCAATTGTAGCTTTATTATTAACTACTTTTATTTCACCAAGTGCATTACCTCTTTTAGGAATGTTATTTTTTGGTAACTTACTAAAAGAATCTGGAAGAACTGAAAGATTAGCAGATACAGCTCGTACAAAATTAATAGATATTGTTACCATTTTATTAGGTGTAACAGTTGGAGCATCAACCCAAGCAGATATTTTTATTACCAAAGATTCTATGTTAATTTTTGGATTAGGTGCAATTTCCTTTGTAATTGCAACAATGGGAGGATTACTTTTTGCAAAATTTATGAATTTATTCTTGAAAGGTGATGAAAAAATAAATCCGTTAATTGGTGCCGCTGGTGTTTCTGCAGTTCCAGATAGCGCAAGAGTAGTACATGCTGAAGGATTAAAATCGGATAAAAATAACTATTTACTAATGCATGCAATGGCACCAAACGTAGCCGGAGTAATTGGCTCTGCAATTGCTGCAGGTATTATATTAAGTTTTTTAGGATAATGATAGTGTTGTTATAGTAACAACAATAAAATATAAATATAAAAACAAATACAAAAACAAATACAAAAATAAACACAAAATGAGTATAGCAAACATGATGACAGCAGAGGAGGCTGTAAAATTAATTAAATCTGGAGACAGAGTATTAATTCAAGGAGGAGCTGCAACACCACAAGCCTTAATAAAAGCAATGGTTGGAAGAGCTTCAGAATTAAAAGGAGTTGAAATATGCCACTTACACACCGAAGGAGAGTGTGGTTATACAAAACCAGAGTTTAGAGAAAATTTCCATACAAGCGCATTTTTTATTGGTGGAAATATTAGAAAAATGATAGGTGATACTGCCGATTATATTCCAATTTTTTTAAGTGATATTCCAAGTTTATTCCGTCAAGGATATATGGATTTAGATGTTGTTTTAGTAAACGTTTCACCACCAGATCAACACGGATTCTGTTCTTTAGGAGTTTCTGTTGATATTGTTTTAGCTGGTATTGAACACGGTAAAACAATTATTGCCCAAATTAACCCAAGAATGCCAAGAACTTTTGGAGATGCTCAAGTGCATTTAAGAAACTTTACAGCTTGTATTGAAGTTGTTGAAGAAATATATGAAATGAAATTTGTTGACCCATCTGAAGAAGAAAAAGCAATTGGAAAAAACATTGCTGCAATTATTGAAGATGGTGCTACTTTACAAATGGGAATTGGTGGTATTCCAAACGCAGTACTTACATTCCTTCACAATCACAAAAACTTAGGTATACATACTGAAATGTTCTCTGAAGGTTTGGTAGATTTAGTTGAAAAAGGAATTGTTAATGGTTCTCAAAAGAAAACAAACCCTTATAAAATTGTTTCAGGTTTTGCCATGGGAACAAGAAGATTGTACGATTTTATGGACAACAATCCAGAAATTGAAATGAGAGATATTGCTTATGTAAATGACACTTCAGTTATTCGTCAAAACCCAAAAGCAACTGCAATTAACTCAGCAATTGAAATTGATTTAACTGGACAAGTTTGTGCCGATTCTATTGGAGCAAGAATGTTCTCTGGAGTAGGCGGACAAATGGACTTTATGCGTGGATCAGCACTTTCTTTAGGTGGAAAACCAATTATTGCCATTACATCAAGAACTCAAAAAGGAGTATCTAAAATTGTACCTATGTTAAAACAAGGTGCTGGTGTTGTTACAACTCGTGCACACGCAAGATATGTAGCTACAGAATTTGGAGTTGCTGAATTATTTGGAAGAAACTTAAAACAAAGATCACAAGCATTAAGAGATATTGCACACCCTGATCATAGAGAAGAGCTTGATAAAGCTATTTTCGAAAGATTTGGAAGCAGCTTAATGATTAAATAATTATATTAAATTGCTGATAATTTTTTAATTTTATCAGCAATTTAAAATATGTCAATTAATATACAAAAATATGAACGATACAAAAAAAACTCTTTTTCAAGATTTCAAACCTTCTACAAAGCAGGAATGGATTGAAAAAGTGAACATCGATTTAAAAGGTGCAGATTTCAATAAAACGTTGGTTTGGAAAAACTTAAGCAATATTGAATTTCAACCTTTTTACACAAAAGAAGATAGCCCAATATTATTAAACAATACAGGCGTAAATGCTGAAGCTTTAGTAAATTACAGAAGCATTACTGTTACAACTGTTGAAAGTGCAAATGCATTAGCATTAAAAGCAGTTGAAGAAGGAATGACAGGCTTGCTTTTTGTTATAAATGCTCCGGTATTAGTAGCCCAACTTTTAAATGGAATAAACTTAAATAACATTACTGTTTCATTTAATTTAAATAGCCACACTGTAGATTTTGCAAAAGATTTTATTGCTTTTGTGGATGCTTCAAAAGTAACAAACCTTAAAGGTTACATTAATTCTAACCTAATTACTAATTACGTTTCAACAGGTAATTTAGATGAAAATCATTTTAACATTGTTGCAGATTTAATTAAAACTACCGAAAAATATCCAAACTTTAAAGCACTTACAGTTTCTGGAAACGAATACTTAAATTCTGGTGCAAACCAAGTACAAGAAGTTGCTTATACATTAAACTCTTTAGTTTTTATTATTGAAAAATTAGTAGAAAAAGGAATTACTGTTCAATCAATTTTTGATAATTTAAATTTTGATTTTGCAATTGGTGCTGAATATTTTATTGAAATTGGAAAATTTAGAGCTTTCAATAATTTATTAAACGAAGTTGCTGCAAAATATGGCGTAACTTCATTTTCAAATACAATTATTGGAAAAACATCTGTATGGAATAAATCAATTACAGATGCACACACCAATTTATTACGTGCAACTACAGAAGCAATGTCTGCAATTTTAGGAAATGTTGATGGTGTTTTAATTGATGCTTACGATAAAGAATTTAAAGATTCTTCAGATTTTTCAAGCAGAATAGCTGGTAATATTTCAACTATTTTAAAAGAAGAATCTTACTTTGGTAAAGTTTCTAATCCAGTTGATGGATCATATTATATTGAAGAAGTAACTTCTAAAATTGCTGAAAAAGCATTAGAATTATTTAAAGCTATTGAAACAAACGGTGGTTTTTACGCTTCATTTGAAAGTGAATTAATTCAACAACAAATTGCAGAAATTCGTCAAACTAAAATTAAGTTTTTAAGTCAACGTAGATCTGTATTAGTTGGTGTAAACAAATATCCTAATTTAATGGAGAAAGTGTCATCAAGCATTTTATCAAGTGGTGATGAAACTAGTTCTTCAAAAGTATTAAAACCTAGAAGAGCTGCTTTAGAAATTGAAGCTCTAAGAAAAACTACTGAAGAATTAGTAGAAAAAACTGGTATTAGACCAGTTGTTGAATTAGCTAGTTTTGGAAACTTAACAATGCGTAAAGCTAGAGCTGCTTTCTCTTATGATTTTATTGGAGTTAGTGGATTTAACGTACAACAAGAGAAAAGTTTTTCAAGTGCTCAAATAGCGGCAGAAGAAAGCGCAAAATCAGAATCAAATGTAGTTGTAATTTGTAGTTCAGACCCAGATTATGATGAAAGTGCATTAGATTTTATTAAAACATTTAGAGCTATAAATACCAACAAAGTATTGCTATTAGCTGGAGCTCCAGCAAATTTAAGCGAATTAACCGAAGCTGGTTTGGATGGATGTGTAAATATGAGATCGGATGTGATAGCTACCATTTCAAGCATTCAACAAAAAGTTCAAAAAACAATTAAATCTTAAGAAGTATGAAACCAAATTTTTCAGATATAAAACTAAATTCAGCTGCAAAACAAACAGCAGCTGCTTCAGAGAATAAAGACGTTTGGAATACTCCTGAAGGAATCCCAGTAAAAAAACACTTTTCTAAAGAAGATATTTCAGAAGCAGAACATTTAGGTTATGCTGCTGGTTTACCTCCTTTTTTAAGAGGACCTTATAGCACAATGTATGTAACACGTCCTTGGACAGTTCGTCAATATGCTGGTTTCTCAACTGCAGAAGAATCAAACGCTTTCTACAGAAGAAACTTAGCAGCCGGACAAAAAGGATTATCAGTTGCTTTTGATTTAGCTACACACCGTGGATACGATTCAGATCACCCTCGTGTAACTGGTGACGTTGGTAAAGCAGGTGTTGCAATTGACTCTATTTTAGATATGGAAATTTTGTTCGATCAAATTCCATTAGATAAAATGTCGGTTTCAATGACTATGAACGGTGCCGTTTTACCAATTATGGCATTTTACATTGCTGCAGCAAAAAAACAAGGTGTACCATTAGATCAATTAAGTGGAACTATTCAAAATGATATTTTGAAAGAATTTATGGTTCGTAACACTTACATTTATCCACCATTACCTTCAATGAAAATTATTGGAGATATTTTTGAGTACACTACTAACAATATGCCAAAATTTAACTCTATTTCTATTAGTGGATACCATATGCAAGAAGCTGGTGCAACTGCAGATATTGAGTTAGCTTATACTTTAGCTGATGGTATGGAGTACATTAGAACTGGATTGGCTTCTGGTTTAAAAATTGATGAATTTGCTCCTCGTTTATCATTCTTCTGGGCAGTTGGAATGAATCATTTTATGGAAATTGCAAAAATGCGTGCAGCACGTATGCTTTGGGCAAAAATTATAAAATCATTCAACCCACAAAATCCAAAATCTATGGCTTTGCGTACGCACAGTCAAACTTCTGGATGGAGTTTAAGTGAGCAAGATCCATTTAACAATGTTGCCAGAACTTGTATTGAAGCAATGGCTGCTGGTTTAGGT
>NZ_JBFHHX010000086.1:0-14786 GCF_041596795.1 Lutibacter sp. | reverse complement strand
TGGAAGTTCTACATTTACCCTATGGAGTGAGTTAAGTACTATTTTTAAAAAACATAATCCTTTAAATTTAGGTTTTGGAGGATCTACTTTAGCTGCTTGTACGTGGTTTTTCGATCGTGTTTTTGCAAATATTGAAAATGTTGAAGCTATTGTAATTTATGCAGGTGATAACGATTTGGGAGAAGGAAGACACCCAGAAGAAGTACTTATGTTTTTAGAAAATTTACTATTAAAAATAAGAAATAAATACGGAAACATAAAGTGTACTTGTATTTCTATAAAACCAAGTATTGCACGAATGCATTTAATGGAAAGTGTTCATTTTACAAACACAAACATAAAAAAGTTAATGGCTAAAAATACAAATTGTTATTATGTAGATATTTACAATGCCTTATTAGATAAAAACGGAAAACCTGATAGTAAATATTTTGAAGAAGATGGATTACATTTTAATGCAATGGGCTATAAATTATTAGCGAATAGGCTTCAAAAACAACCTCAAATTTTTCCTCAAAAAATACTGGAGGCTGTATATTAAATTTGTATCTTAATGTCACTAAATTGTTTTCATGAAAAGAGAATATCATAAGTGGTATAGTCCTAACCTTGAAAAGGAAATGGAACTCCTTGTTTTTGGATATGAAGGTGCAAAGGTTTTGTTTTTTCCTCCAAGAATGGGACGCTTTTTTGATTATGAAAACTGGAAAGTAATAGAGGCTTTAAAAAATAAACTTGAAAATGGAGAATTACAGGTTTATTGTGTAGACAGTGTAGATTTGGAATCTTTTTACAATGTTTTTGAAGACCCTGGATACCGCATTTATAGACATATTCAATACGAAAATTATGTAATTGAAGAAGTGTTAGCATTGGCTAATTTAATTAACCCAAACGTTAATGTTATTTCTGCAGGTTGTAGTTTGGGAGCTTATCACGCGGTTAATATTGCAATGCGTCATCCAGATTTGTTTTGTAAAGTTGTTGGAATGAGTGGACGTTACGATTTAACAAAATCGGAAGGATATTTTGACGATTTGTTAAGTGGCTTTCATAATGATTTTGTGTACTTTAATATGCCTAATCAATTTTTAAAAAATATTACGGATCCTGTGCTAATTGAAAAATTAAATAAGCTAGATATTATATTAGCAGTTGGGAAAGAGGATACTTTTTTAAAAAGTAATTATAATTTATCTGCTATTTTAAACGAAAAGGGAATTTCTCATCAGTTGTTTATTTGGGATGATGAAGCCCATAAAGCTTGTTATTGGAGAAAAATGGTAGAAATTTATTTTTGAAAAAAGATAGAAGTGTTTGCTAGCTAAATAATTAAAAAGCACAGGTTTTTTGCAAAAGAAATCTTATACTTAATTACAAAAGAAACTATAGTTAAAGGTTAATTAAATAAAATAAATTAAAACAATAGATATGCTTTTACAAGTAAGCATTGAATCCCCAAGTTTTTATATATTTGCTGCCGAATTCGTATTGTGAAATAGTTGTGTTTTTTGAAACAAAAAATAATTATTTTGAATACTTGAAAAAAAAGCAAAGACTTTATGAAAATTCGCCCTATTGAAATTAGTCTGTATATTGTTTTGGCATTGTTTGCTTTGCTTATGTTAACTTTTGTTAGTAAAGTAAATAAAATAGCAGATGGAAAGTTTCAAGATGGCTTTTTGGTTTATAACTCTATTATAAAATACCCAACTACATCTACTTTTTTTGAAGATTCTTCCATATCTAAAGATCAAAAAATGGACTTGGAAAAAATAGTTTCGAACATTGAAACAGTGGTTGAGGATAAAAAGTCTAAAATTCCAGATTTTTCAAAAATAGACAGTACTCAAATAGAACGGATTTCTTACCCAGAATCTTCAAGCGAGTTTATTCAAAAATTATTGTCTCAATTGCAATCTCCTGAATGCCGAATTATACATTATGGAGATTCTCAATTAGAAGGAGACCGTATTTCTGCCTATTTACGAAATAGGTTACAAGGTTTATATGGAGGTAGCGGACCAGGATTTATTCCAATAAAGCAAGTGTATAATCAAATTAGTGCTGTGGTAACACCATCTAATAACTGGCAACGCTATGCTGCATTTGATCCTAGTAAACCACATTTTAAAACTAAAAATTATGGAGCTTATCTTTCGGTTTCTAGATTTACAGAACTTTATGATCCTATTGTAGACAGTTTGGCAATACAAGAGCTAGAGCCAACAATAGCTACAATAGACATAAGCCCATCAACAAAATTGTATTCAAAATTAAAGAACTATACTTCTATTGGAGTGCATTACGGTAATGCCACTTTACCAGTTAACATAAAAGTTTATAGTTCTGGGGTTCTAATAAAAGAAGAGTTGTTAGAGAGTGATGGCAAGTACCATTGCTATAAAATAAATTTACCTAGTACACCGGCAAATTTACGTTTGGAATTTGAAGGTAAAATTAGTCCAGATTTTTATGGACTTACATTAGATGGAAGCAAAGGTATACATTTAGATAATGTAGCAATGAGGGGAAATTCTGGAACTACATTTGCAAGTCTTAACAGCGAAAGTTTTGGTAGTATGTATCAAAAATTAAATCCTAAGGTTATAATTTTTCAATATGGAGGCAATACTGTTCCATATTTAAAGGATTCATTACAAATTAAGAATTATTCAAATTATTTAAAAAACCATATAAATTGGGTGCGTAGAAAATCGCCCGATGCTAGTATTATTTTTGTGGGTCCTAGTGATATGACCACTACTATAAATGGTGAATTAAAAAGTTATGCCTTATTACACTATTTAGATGAAGTTTTAAAGCAGCAATGTGTTAGTAATAATGTTGCTTATTGGAGTATGTTTAAAGCTATGGGAGGTGAAAATTCTATGTCTTTTTGGGTAGATAAAAAGTTGGCGGCTAATGATTATACCCATTTTACGCCTCAAGGAACTCAAATTATTTCTGAACTCTTTTTTACCGCATTATATATGGATTTAAAAAGCAGTAAATGAGATATTATTTTTTAGTAATTATTTTTTTAACAAAGTTTGTAGCACAAGGACAGGAATATGTTTTGGATAGCCTACTTCCTAATTATGGAGACCTTATCCATATGGATTCTAATGTGCTTTTAGGAGCAGATAATTCGCCTAATTTCAACCATTTTTTCAGTAAACTAGATAGTGTTTATAGTGGTAAAAAGGAGAAACTTCACATTTTTCATATTGGTGGTTCTCACATTCAAGCAGATATTTACTCCAATAAACTTAGAACCTATTTTCAAAATATGAATGAAGTTTCTATGGGGCAACGTGGCTTTGTATTTCCGTTTCAATTAGCTCATACAAATAATCCTAGTAATTACAGTATAAAAGCAACTAAGGACAAATGGAAAGGCTATAGAAATTCTGTTTTGCGAGACAGTGTTGCTTGGGGTTTGGCAGGTGTTTCGGCAGCATTTAAAGATTACTCAGATACTATTTATATAAATGCCAACTATAAATCAACTATCAAAAAAAACTACACGTTTAATAAACTTAGAATATTTTATAACACTTGGAAAAATGACTATAATGTTACTGTTTTAGATAGTAATTTAGTAGTTTCAGATACGGTAGATTATCAAATGATGTTTAGAGAATTTAGTTTATCTCGAGCAGTAGAATCTTTAAATGTGGGTATTCAATTAAAAGATTCAACTAATACCAATCCAGAGTTTTTAATGATGGGAATGGAATTTAGGAACGATAATACAGGAATTGAATATACAAGCATAGGCGTAAATGGTGCTAGTTTTGGTTCTTATAAACGTAGTGCCTTTTTTGAAAAACAATTAACGTTATATAAACCTGATTTATTTATAATTTCAATTGGAACAAATGATGCTTACAAACCGAAAGCTGAATTTAAAGAGGAAGAATACAAAGCAAATTATGAAGCATTTATTCAAATGATACAACATATTAATCCAGATTGTGCAATTTTGCTTACAGTGCCAAACGACAATTATTATAAAAAAAAGTATCCTAATCCAAATACCGCCATTCAACAACAAATTATTTTACAGCTTGCTAAAAAATACAATTTAGCTGTTTGGGATTTGTATGCTGTTATGGGAGAACTTGGTTCTTCTTATAAATGGTACAAGCATAAACTTATGCAAAGTGACCGAATTCATTTTACTTATTTAGGCTATAGTATAAAAGCCGATTTATTGTTAAATGCACTTGTAAATGCTTGGGCTAATTCTACCAAAAGAGATCCAGAAAAGTTATTAAACCATTTTAAAACATTAAATGAATAGACTTATTGACATTTTTAAGTTTTCCGAGAATTTTCCACTAATTTTTACTCAAGCTAATTTTTGGATTTTTTTTGCTATTATCTATTTTGGTTTTGCATTGCTTTACAAAAAAATAAGGTTAAGAAATGCTTACCTTTTTTTAATATCGCTTTTCTTTTATTATAAAACCAGCGGGCTTTATGTAGGTATTCTTATTTTTAGCACGTTATTAGATTTTTTTATTGGAAAGGGAATTTTTAAAAGTAATTCAAAAAATAAACGATTGTTTTTAGTAACCTCTAGTGTTATTGTTAATCTTTCGGTATTGTGCTATTTTAAATATGCTTATTTTTTTACCGATTCTTTTAACGCGCTATTTCATACCAACTATGAAGTAATGAATTGGCTGGGTTATTGGGGAAATAGCTTTAGCCAACAGAATTATTTTACTTTGGATAAAATTATACTTCCTGTTGGAATCTCTTTTTATACCTTTCAAACAATTAGTTATAGTGTAGATATATATAGAAAAAAATTGAAGCCATTAGATTCTATTTTAGACTTTGGTTTTTTTGTAAGTTTCTTTCCACAACTTGTAGCTGGTCCTATTGTTCGAGCCGAAAGTTTTGTGCCACAAATTTCAAAAGCTACAGAAATTACCAAAGATGATTTTAATTCGGGATCCTATTTAATTTTAAAAGGTCTTGTAAAAAAAATGATTTTTGCAGATTTTATTGCCATGCATTTTTTGGATCGCGTTTTTGATGCCCCTGAAATGTTTTCGGGTTTTACCAATGTTATGGCAATGATTGGGTATTCTTTGCAAATTTATGGCGATTTTTCTGGGTATACAGATATTGCAATAGGACTTGCTTTACTTATGGGATTTAAGTTACCCATTAACTTTAATTCTCCATATAAAGCAACTAATTCAGGTGATTTTTGGAAACGTTGGCATATTTCACTTTCAACATGGTTGCGTGATTATTTATATATACCGTTAGGAGGAAATAGATATGGGAGCTTTGCTTCTTATATAATTCTTTCCTTAATGCTTGCAGCTGTGGTTTTGGCATTTAGAGATTGGTCTGTATTTGCCATTGTTTTTGCAATAGTTTCTATAGTAACTGTACTTATGTACTTTTTTGTAAACTTTAAACGTCATATAGATACTAATATAAATTTAATGCTTACAATGCTTATTGGTGGATTATGGCACGGAGCATCATTAAAATTTGTTATTTGGGGAGGACTAAATGGCTTAGGAATTGTGGTGTATAAATATTGGCGTAAAATTAGTCCGTATGAAAATAAAACCGGATGGATTGTTCATGCCTGGAAAATATTTATAACATTTATGTTTGTAACCTTTACACGAATTTACTTTAGAGGTGAAAGTATGCAGCATATTGAAAATTGGTTTTTTCAGGTTGCAAATAATATGGATTGGATACACGCTTGGGATGTTTTAGTGCATTATCAACTAGTATTTTGGGTGATGTTAATAGGCTACATAACGCATTGGATTCCAGAAACAAAAAAAGCAACTATAGAACAGTTTTATGCCAAAAGTTCGATTCTTATAAAAATAGCAATTACTATGGTAATAGGAGTGTTGTGTTATCAAGCCTTTTCAGCAGATTTTCAACCATTTATTTACTTTCAGTTTTAAATATATTTAAATTATTTTTTGTTGAATTTAAATCTGTAGCGTGATGCAGAGTTTAACTGAGGATTTCCTAGCTAAAAGTATGAAAAAAACGTATGCAGTTTTTTAGACTTTTTTGTTGTATAAATAGTTATTTCAATTTAAAGGAAAATGTAAAAAGATGAGGTTGTTTTTAATTTTGTTTAATCTTAAAATTTAATATTTATTTTAAAATTTCAATGATAAATATCAAGCAAAGTTTAATTTCAACTGTTTATTTTTAGTGCTTGAAAAAGGTTAAAAAATTGAAATAAAATTTTATTAATCTTAATAAATTTAGATAAATGAAATTTTTAAAAATAAAACCCCTTCTTTTCTGTGTTTTTTATTTGTTGCTATGTAGTTCTTGTGTTAAGAACAAGAGCGTTAAGCATGATGATAGAGTAAAAACAGATTCTATTAGTATTTTTCTGCAAGAGATGAGAAATGATACGTTGGCTTTTGAAACTCGATTACAATCTGCGGATAAAGCGTTGCAATGGGTAAATTCAACAAAAGATAGTTCAGCTACTAAGGATATTCTAGCACATAAAATTTATTTTTTTGGAAATTTAATGCAATTTGATAGTGCCATTAACACTTCAAAAGAATTATTGCAATTATCTATGAGTGAAAATGATTCTGCAGCTATTGGAAATAATTATTTTAGATTGGCGTATTATTATAATCAAAACTTTAAAAAAGATAGTGCTTTTCTATGTTATAAACTATCTAAAGAAATTCATTTACAACTTGGTGATAGTTCAAAAGCTGGTGAAAATTTAGCGGAAATGGCAATTATTCAATCAGATTTAGGAGATTTTGTAGGAAGTGACGATACTGGAATACAGGCATTGAAATACCTTGATGAAAATAATTTTCAATATTTAACTGCTGTATATAATTGTATTGCTATTTCAGCAATAGGACAGAAAAACTATAACGAAGCTATTTATTGGTATGATAAAGCTATTAATATCTCAATAAAGAATACAGATAAAATAAGTTACCTACAAAACAAAGCTAATGCATATCGATATTTAAAAATATATGATAAGTCAATAACTATTTTAGATAGTTTAAGTAAAGTAGATTTAAATAATCATAAGAGTAGAGCTACTATTATTGACAATCTAGCCTACACAAAATGGTTAGCAAAAAAGGAAGAAAATGTATTGCCTGAGCTAGAAAGGGCATTAGAAATACGGTTGCAAGAAAATAATTTATGGGGATTAATTGCCAGTTATGCGCATCTTTCAACATATTATGAAAGCGTAAATTCTAAGATGGCTCTTTCTTATGCTTCCAAAATGTACGATGTGGCAATACGCCAAAATAGTACACCAGATCAATTAGAGGCTTTACAGAAAATGATAGAATTAGAGAATCCAGAAAAAGCAAAACAGTATTATGGTACGTACCTACGTTTGAATGATAGTTTACAAAATTCGAAACAAATATCCAAAAATCAATTTGCTAAAATAAAATATGATAGTGATAAAAATCGTGAAGAAAATGCACAACTAAAATTCAGCACCGCTGAAAAGCAATTGGAAATTCAAAAGGGAAAAACAAATAATATTCTATTGTTCACTTCGGGAAGCACAATTTTTATCTCTTTACTATTTTTTATGTACTACAAAAGAAAAAAACACCAAATAGAAAAAAGGGTAGAAGTTTATAAAACAGAAGAACGCATTGCAAAAAAAATTCATGATGAAGTTGCTAATAATATGGTAAACATTATGAATAAAGTACAATATACAGAGAATCCAAAGGCAGAATTATTGGATGATTTGGAAAAAGTTTACTTGCTTACCAGAGATATTTCGCATCAAAACAATGCTATTGAAACTGGAGCGCAATTTGAACCATTTTTAAAATCAATGTTAACTAGTTTTAACAATAATACAACAACAGTGATTCTTAAAGATCTTCATAAAGTAGAATTGTCTGTAATGGCAATAGAAAAGCAAATAGAATTGTATCGTGTTTTACAAGAGTTAATGGTAAATATGCGGAAGCATAGTGAGGCAACACTGGTTGCGATTGCTTTTAAAGATAATAAAAACATACTTAATATAAACTACTCGGATAACGGTAAAGGTTTAGACTTAATTGATTTAAAGTTTAAAAATGGACTTAAAAATGTGGAAACCCGTATAAATTCTATAAATGGAACTATTACTTTTGATTCAACTAAACAAAATGGCTTTAAAGCATTTATAAGTTTTAAAAAATAAAAGTATGTTTCAAAAAGTTTTAATAGCGGAAGATATGGATTTTATTAATAGTGGAATAAAGTCGCAATTATCAGAATTGGGAATACCTCAAATAGATTATGTTCAATATTGTGATGAAGCACTTCTCAAATTAAAGTGTGCTAATTTATTAGACAAAAAGCCTTACGATTTATTAATAAGTGATTTGTCATTTGTAAATAATCATTTTGAACAAAAATTAAAATCTGGGGACGATTTAATTAAAGCCGTTAGAAAAGAATTTCCATCCTTAAAAATCATTGTATTTTCTGTAGAAGATAAAGTTTTTAGAGTGCAATCATTATTTAATGATCAAAAAATTAATGGGTATGTTTGGAAAAGTCGTGATGGATTGCGAGAATTAAAAAAAGCAATGCAAACCACCTTTAATTCAAAAGAGAGGTATATTTCGCCACATTGTGTAAATACTATGGCAAAAAGTGAAACCGTAGAAATTGTTGATTACGATATTTTTCTTATTGAATGCTTATCTAAAGGATTCTCACAAGAAGAAATTAGTGAAAAACTAAAAGAAAAAAAATGGACACCTACAAGTGTAAGTTCTATTGAAAAAAGATTAAAATTTTTAAGAGAACATTTTAATGCCAATAATCCAGCCCATTTAGTTGCTATCTCAAAAGATTTAGGACTTGTTTAATATAAGATTTTATAGCATTGCGGAAACCCGTACAATTATTAGTTTATAGCAGCCTATATTTGAGTAATAATTAGGAAGGTTGCTATTTCTAAAAAAAGATAAAAAAACAAAACCTTACGGAAAACCGTAAGGTTTTGTTTTTTTATGGATTTACATTTGATAATTATAATCTTAAATAATTTAAAAATGAAAAAAATGAAAATTGCATTTATGGTTTTAATAACCATAATGATATCAAGCTGTTCATCCTTATCCTCGATAAGTAATGGTGGTTATAGTGATGTTTCTTTAAATAAAAATTCGAATGAGTATGAATTAAAAAGACTTAACGAAATAACGGTGGAGGGTACTGCATTGTTTGGTATACCAATGAAAGCTAAAAAGCAAAAAGGAGTTGTAGTTAGGTTTAATGGAATTGACTTAGGAAAGTCAAGTCAGATTTTACCAATAATAACAATGCTTGCTTATACTTTTAGTGCAGGAACAATGATTAATGAGATTGTTGGAACTAATAATGATTGGAATAGCAATAACTATGGAAAAGATAAATTAGGAGTATTGCCATCCATGGCACTTGGTATACCCATAGCAGGTATTCTAAATAATATAACTTGGAGTGGTGCTGCAATGCAAAATGCTTCTTGGAATTTAAATAGCAGATTGGTTGAAGAAAATCCAAATGTTGATATATTTTTAAACCCAAAATACGAGATAGAAAATACTCAAGGATTTTTTACTCAAAAAGCAAAAGTAAAAGCAAAAGTTATGGGAGCGACTATAAAAACTGATTAAAAATATTTTAAGATTGTTTCAAAAAGTAAAACCTTACGGAAAACCGTAAGGTTTTGTTTTTTTATGGATTTACATTTGATAATTATAATCTTAAATAATTTAAAAATGAAAAAAACTATAAATCAACTATATATCAATTCAAAATTAAATTTCTCAACAATCTAATTTGTATCTCAAACTTAATATTATGAAAAATAAATTACTTTTAATTTTTTTAGCAGTTATTATGCTATCAAACTTGTCTTATGCACAACTTAATAAAGAATTGTCAGACGCAAAATATCGTAGGAGCTCTTTACATACCATTTTAATTGAAACGGAAAGCTTTCCTGAAAAGGAAACCGTTATTAGCGCATATAATAATGCGGAATTTCCTAATAAATACAATGATCATAATATTGGAGAGAAATCGATTAATTTAGCAAACTATGAATTAACAGATGATGACAGAATAGAAGCTGGTATTAATAAAAGCAAATTTGGAAAAATGGGAGCATCTTTAATGTCAGATCTCACATCAGGAATTGCAGACTCTTTATCAGCTGATTACCCATTAATTATAAATAAGTATTTTAATGAAAAGAAAATAGCAAACCAGTTAGTAGCTAAGTGGTTTGATAGACAAGAGGATGGTTCATTTGATATGAATCTAATTAGTGAGAGAGGGCAATATGACGCAACAGCTTTAAAAGCCGATGAAGCCAAAGGATCTGCAAAAGGGGTTTCTTTATTATCGGATGCTGGAGAAGAATTAATAGATAAAACATTTGTAGTGGTTTCTAAACTTAATTACATTAGTAATGAAGTTGTAGCATTACCTATTTATTTAGCTTTAGTAAAGTCTTTTGAAAATTCGAATCCTTTAGTGAAATTGGCTGGAGAAAAAGCTGCGAAAAAAGTATATGAAAAAACTAGAGAAGGCTATTCTGTTTGGACCACTTCTTATTTATATAAATTAAAATGGAATGACTCTATTTCTGCTGTTTTTTATAATGATTTATGGGTAGATAAAAATAGTTTAAATTCAAATAGAAAAGAAGCTTTTGATAATTCAAATTTATTTGAACTTGAATATATTGGTAGTGAAAAATCATCAAGTCTAGTGACCTTTTCGTTAAAAGAAAAAAGAACAGAAGAACAAATTATTGCATTATCTACTGTTAGAAATGTAGATGCTGTTTTTGCTAAACTTCAAAAGAAATATGATGTTTTTAAACCTAAAGTTCCACTTTTAACAGGTTTCCCAATTACTGCTAAAATAGGTATGAAAGAAGGGTTAGAAGAAGGAGATAAATTTGAAGTGCTAGAGCAAACACAAGATCCTGATACTGGAAAAACTAAATACGTTCGTAAAGGAATAATTAAAGTAGAAAAAAAATTATTATGGGATAATAGATTTAATGCTTTTGATAATTCTGAAGAAATTTCAACTATAGATTATACAACGTTTTCAGGAGGGAAAGACTATTACCCAGGAATGTTGATAAGACAAATTAATTAATATAATAAACCTTCTTTATTTTTAAAGAAGGTTTATTTCATCAATTTTAATAATTATTATATGAAATCAGTATTTAAAAAAACAAGTGTCTTTGTGTTATTTTTTATAGGCTTTACTATTGCACTGAATGCTCAGTCAAGAAAAAAAGTTGAAAAAGATACGAAAGAGTGGCGGTATGAAATTGAAGCCGTAAATGTAGGTGTTCAAGGAACCTGTCTTATTAAAGCTTGGACTTATTCAAAAAAGCCAGATGTTGCAATTGAACAAGCAAAAAAAAATGCAGTTCATGGTATTATATTTAAAGGGTTTGCTGGTAAACAAGGTGTACCTGGTCAAAAACCTTTGGTTTCTAATGTTAATTTAGAAGAAGAAAAATCAGATTTTTTTACACCTTTTTTCAATGATGGAGGTAAGTATATGAAATTTGTCACTATTTCAAACGATGGTAATATTGGTGTAGGTGATAGATTAAAAGTTGGCAAAGAATATAAAATTGGAGTTATGGTTTCTGTCAATATATCAGAACTAAGAAGAGATTTAGAAGAAGCAGGAATTGTTAAAGGACTTGGAGCTGGATTTTAAACTGATAATATGAAATATATTAATTATATAGCTATACTAATTATAATAGTTATGGCATCTACTGGATGTAAGAGTAAACAAAGTACTGCTGGAAACTATTCTTATAAAACAGAATGTTTAGGTAATTCTTTAGATGGTTCACAAACTGTTAAAGCTTGGGGAACTGGGAGAGATAAAAATGAAGCCATAGAAAGTGCCAAAAAAAATGCATTAAATGATTTGCTTTTCAAGGGAATTATTGAAGGAAAATCGGGGTTTGATAGTAGACCGATTATTGTAGAAGTAAATGCTAGAAGCAAATATGAAAATTATTTTAATACATTCTTTTCAAAAGGGAATGATTACAATCTTTTTGTATCAATAGATGAGAAAAAGAAAGCTTATCAAATTATTAAATCCAGAGAGAGAATTACTTGTGGTATTGTTATGAAACTACAAAGTGCTGAGTTAAAACAAAAAATGATTACCGACGGTATTCTAAAGTAATTCCATGAAAAATTTAAAATTATAAAAATGAAAAAATTTAAATTAAGACAACTGCTTGTTTTGGGTATGTTATTTTTTTTAACATATCCGTTATTTTCTCAGGCTAAAAAGCCTACAATTATGGTTGTTCCTAGCGATGATTGGTGTACAGCCAATAATTTTATGCTAGAATTTGATAATCAAGGTACTACTGTAAAACTTCCAGATTATAACAAAGCGTTACAGGAAAACAGTGATTTAAATAGTGTAATATCGAAAATAGGTGAATTAATGGCGGAAAGAGGTTTTCCTTTAGAAGATTTAAAATCTCAACTTGATAAAATTTCCAAAGACAAGGCTCGAACTAATATGATAGGAGTGAGTGAGTCTCCAATTGATGTCCTTAATAAAACAGCAAAAGCAGATATTTTAATGAAGGTGTTTTGGAAAGTTAATAGTCTAGGTCCTAAAAAATCTATTGAGTTGAGGCTACAGGGAATAGATTCTTATACAAGTAAGCAGTCTGCAGCGGCAAGTGGCACAGGATCACAATCATTTACTGCGGAGTTATCAATTTTGCTTGAAGAAGCTGTATTGTCCCATCTTGATAATTTTAATAGTCAATTAATGGTACATTTCGAAGATATGCTAACAAACGGGAGGGAAGGTGCTTTAGTTATTTTGGTGAGTGAAAATGCTATAGTAAATTTAGAAACTTTGTATGTTTTAAAAGGAAAAGAAGCCTCTTTAAAAGATATAATAAATCGTTTTTGGATGCCAAGAAATACTTTAAATGGGCGCTTTTTAATGACTGAAAATAGTGAGAATGTTATGAAGTTTTCGCAGGCTAGAATACCTCTATATGGTGATGACGGTTGGGGAGGACAAATGGCTTATGATTTTGAAACTTGGGGTGGAAATTTGAAACAATTTCTTAAAGATGAATTAAGTCTAGAAACTAAAATTCAAACAAAAGGTTTAGGTGAAGTTGAGATTATTATACAATAGTATTAGAAATTCTAAAATTAACAAAATGAAAAAATATATATTATTAATTAGTTACTTATATTTCTCTATACTAGGTGTTTGTGCTCAAAACGATAAAGGAAAAACTGATGATCTTGGCCGAATTATACTGAGTACCTATGTACCTGAACAAATTGAAGGTATTCCAGAGGTAGCTATGAGTAACTTAGAAAATAAACTTAGCCAGATAGCTTCTGCAAATGGTATGGGTGGGGATTCTTATAATTCAAGATTTATTATCACGGCTAATGTTAGTGTTTTGTCAAAAGATATTACTCCTACAGCTCCACCAATGCATACATATACTTTAGAGGTCACTTTTTACATTGGTGATGGTTTTGACGGAATTAAGTTTTCGAGTTATTCAGTAAACTTAAAAGGAGTCGGTGAAAATGAAACCAAGGCATACATCGCTGCTTTAAAGAATTTAAAAACGAATGATTTGCAATATCAATCATTTATTGATAAAGGAAAGTCAAGAATTATTGAGTACTATAATAGTAGATGTGATTTTATATTAAAAGAGGCACAATCTTTAGTTTCTAGAAATGAGTTTGATGCCGCTATATATACCTTGACAAGTGTGCCAGAAGTTTGTGCAGATTGTTATGGTAAATCTATGGGTGCTGTTGGCCCTATTTATCAAAAACGAATAGATAGAGATTGTCAATTAAAACTAGCCGAAGCCAATTCAATTTGGTCCGCAAACCAAGATGTTAATGCAGCTAATTATGCTGGTGAAGTATTGTCAACTATAGAACCACAGTCAGCTTGTTATAAAAGTGCATTAGCATTAACCCAAAAAATAGCAAGTAGAGTGAAAGAACTTGATAAGCGTGAATGGAATTTTAAGTTGAAACAACAACAAGATGATGTTAATATTAGAAAAGCAACCATTGATGCGGCACAGATTATTGGTGCAGCCTATGGTAGTGGTCAACCAAAATCAATAGTATATAATGTTAGAGGTTGGTGGTAGAAAATATCATTTAAACTTATTTTTTAAAAACAGGGATATTTATTTTCAATAATTCATTTAATTAATTACAATAAATAGATGCTAAAACTCAGTTAAAAATTATTAGCTAGCTTTTTTATTAAATAGTTTTCTGTATATTGTTTCGTTTGTATTTTCAATATCCTTTAGATTTAAAGTACTGAATTTTTTCTGAGTCTATCTCAAATTTTAAACCTTACGGAAATCCGTAAGGTTTTGCTTTTTTATAGGTTTATTTTTGATTCATAAATAATCATTATAATTAAAATAAAATAAAATTTATGTCAACTCCTAGATGGTGTAACCTGTGCAATAGAAATACAGTTTCAGATAAAAAAAAATAACTGAGTAGTACTCTTTCTTTTATCTGGAATTTATTATGTTCCTTATTATTTTTTAAGCAATTCATTAAATGAAATGATATCATTTTTAAAAACATTATAATCTACCAATTCATTAACTCCCTCCATTTTTACTTTGTCACTATATTGCCAAAAATGCCAATTCCCATTGGGTTGTGCTATGTTAT
>NZ_JBFHHX010000085.1:0-14955 GCF_041596795.1 Lutibacter sp. | reverse complement strand
TACAAAAAATCATTTGCTGAAATGGACATGATAGAAAAAGGAGCAATTAGCCACAGAGGAAAAGCAATTGAAAAATTAGTAACATTTTTAAATAATCAAGATTGATAAATCCCATAAAATCATATAGAAATACTTTTATCATTTTAATAATTGTTCTTTTTATTATTTTCCTGATAAATATTAGTTTAGGTTCAGTTTACATTCCACTAAAACAAATATTTTTATCTTTTATAGATGGAAATGTTGAAAAAGAATCGTGGAAATCTATTGTTTTAAACTATCGTTTTCCAAAAGCAATTACAGCTATTATTGTAGGTTCTGGATTATCAATTAGCGGATTGTTAATGCAAACTTTATTTAGAAATCCGCTAGCAGGGCCATTTGTTTTAGGAATAAGTTCTGGAGCAAGTTTAGGAGTTGCCATATTAATTTTAGGAGGTTCGTTTTTGGGTGCAAATATTGCTAGTTATTCTTTTTCTAGTTGGGGACAAGCTATTGCTGCTAGTTCTGGAGCTTTTTTAGTGCTTTCGGCTGTAATGGTAGCTGCTGCAAAAGTAAGAAACACTATGTCTATATTAATTATTGGGTTAATGTTTGGAAGTTTAACCTCATCTATAATAAGTGTTTTAGCCTATTTTAGCAGTGCTACTGAATTACAACAATATATGTTTTGGAGTTTTGGTAGTTTAGGAAACTTAAGTTGGAAAGAAATTTCAGCACTTTTCACTATTTTTATTATAGGAATTTCTTTTGTTATTTTTATTATAAAACCTTTAAACACACTACTTTTAGGAGAAAACTATGCAAAAAGTATGGGTGTAAATGTAAAAAGAACCAGAAATTTCACGCTTATTGCAACTAGTTTACTTACCGGTGTAATTACAGCTTTTTCAGGCCCAATTGCATTTATTGGTTTAGCTGTGCCACATTTAACAAAACTATTATTTAGCACCTCTAACCACAAAACATTATTGCCTGCTGTAGCTATTAGTGGCGCTATAATTATGTTAATTTGTGACAGCATTGCTCAACTACCAAATAGCGAATATACTTTACCAATTAATGCAATTACCTCTTTATTTGGAGCTCCAATTATAATTTGGTTACTAGTTAGAAAACGTAAGATTTATTATTAATGACACACAACGAAAATCATATAATTAAAGTTTCAGATTTAAGTATTGGATATCGTTCCAAAAAACATATTTCAACCATTGCTTCTAATTTAAATATTGAATTAAAAGCAGGAAATATGGTTTGTTTATTAGGAAAAAATGGTGTTGGAAAATCTACTTTATTACGGACTTTAACCAAAGTACAACCCGCTTTAAGCGGAGAAGTTTTTATTGATAATAAAAATCTTAAAACACTTACAAATAACGAGTTAGCAAAAAAGTTGAGTTTAGTTTTAACTGAAAGATTACCAGATAGTAGTTTAACCGTTTTTGAATTAGTGGCTTTAGGCAGACAACCATTTACAAATTGGATTGGTTATTTAACAAGTGAAGATATGGAAATTATTTATGCTGCATTTGAAAAAACCAGCACCAAACACTTAATGAAAACTAAATGTTACGAGTTAAGTGACGGTCAGTTGCAACGCGTATTAATTGCCAGAGCTTTAGCACAAAACACACCAATAATTGTGTTAGATGAACCAACTGCTCATTTAGATTTACACCACACTATAAGTACCTTTTCTTTATTGAAAAATTTAGCGTCTGAATTTAATAAAACCATAATAATTTCTACACACGAAACCAATTTAGCCTTGCAATTGGCCGATGAATTATGGCTCATGTCATCTTCAAAATTTGTTAGTGGACCAACAGAAAAACTTATTAATGATGACGAGCTAGATAACCTTTTCGATTCTGATTTAATTAGATTTAGCAAAACGCTAAAACAGTTTACCATCTCACATTCAAAATAGTTTAATATATTTGAAAAATACATCCTCAAAAAACATGAATAAAATCTACTTATTAATTTTACTTTCTCTTTTTTTAAATTGCGGAACAAATAACCACCTTTCAGAATCTAACAAAATAGTTGAAACAACAGGTGAAATTGCTCTAAATTTTGCAAATACTATTACAGAAAACGACTTAAAAACATATTTATATATTATTGCATCTGATGAGTTTGAAGGACGCGAAACCGGAGAACCTGGACAAAAAAAAGCTGCGGAGTATTTAAAAAACTTTTATCAAAAAAATAACATTTCTGCTCCTTTAGGTGATAATAATTATTTTCAAGAAATTCCAACCGAGCATTTAAAACCAAACTTAAATCCATCAGAAAATGTATTGTCTTTTATTGAAGGAACAGAAAAACCAGAAGAAATTTTAGTAATTTCTGCACATTATGATCATCTTGGAATGGAGAATGGAGAAATATATAATGGTGCTGATGATGATGGCTCTGGAACTGTAGCTATAATGGAGATTGCCCAAGCATTTAAAAAAGCTTCAGAAAATGGGAACGGACCAAAAAGATCTATCTTGTTTTTACATGTTACCGGTGAAGAAAAAGGCTTATTAGGCTCTAAATATTATACAAATTATCCTATTTTTCCATTAGCTAAAACCGTGGCAAATTTAAATATTGATATGATTGGACGTGTTGATGATGCTCATGAAAATAATCCAAATTTTGTGTATTTAATTGGTTCTGATAAGTTAAGTACTGAACTTCACGAAATATCGGAAGAAATGAATGAAAAGTTTACAAACTTAAAATTAGATTACACCTACAATGATGATAACGATCCAAACAGATTTTATTACAGATCCGATCATTACAACTTTGCGAAAAACAATATTCCTATAATATTTTATTTTAATGGTACACATCAAGATTATCACGAACCATCAGATACACCAGATAAAATTAATTATGAGTTGTTAGCAAAACGCACAAAATTAATTTTTTACACTGCTTGGGAAATTGCAAACAGACAAGAGAGAATTAAGGTAGATAAGTAGGTTTTAGCTATTGGTGGTTATTAATATGAGTTTAAAAGTCTAAAATGGCTCACTATTGCTCTACATAATGCAAACATAGTAGTGTATTATTTTATAAATAATTGAAGCAAAGAAGCATTGCATATACTTCATTTTAGTATTCAAACTAAGGTTTAGTATAACTAATGAATAATTTTAAATAACAATTCTTTTAATATGTCTCCTGGTGGAATAGAATTTGCGCCAACTCCTTTACTTTTAACATCGGCATCACGCAATAAACCAATAACTTGAGATACTTTACGCATTGGATAATTTTTACCAGCAGTTATATAATCTGACACAAAAAAAGGATGAACTCCTAAAGATTTGGCTACATTATTATTCGATTTATCTTTTAAACTATGATAAATAAGTAGTTGCGTAAAAAAACCATTTAACAAAGAAATGGTTACAACCATTGGATTCGCTTTTTGATTTTGAGCAAAATGATTGATAATTCTATTTACATTCAACACATTCCTCTCACCTACTGCTTTGCGTAATTCAAAATTATTATAGTCTTTACTTATTCCAATATTTTCTTCAATATGAGTTGGCGTAATAGTTGAACCTGCAGGTAATACCACCATTAATTTATCCAGCTCATTACTAATTTTACTTAAATCAGTACCCAAAAATTCTACCAACATTAAAGTTGCTTTGGCTTCTATTTGGTATTTTTTACCTTGTAAAACACGTCGTATCCAATCAGCAATTTGGTTTTCATAAAGTTTTTTACTTTCATAAACCAACCCACATTTATTAATTGCTTTGTACAATTTTTTTCGTTTATCAATAGTTTTGTATTTGTAACAAATTACCAATACTGTTGATGGCTGAGGATTAGTTGCATACACCTCTAAATTCTCAATTGTTCTAGATAAATCTTGCGCTTCTTTAACAATAACAACCTGTTTATCAGCCATCATTGGAAAACGTTTTGCATTATCAATTATATCTTCAATAGTAATATCTCTTCCATATAAAACCATTTGATTAAACCCTTTTTCTTCTTCAGATAAGATGGTTTCTTCAATAAAATCTGAAATTTTATCAATATAATAGGGCTCCTCACCCATTAAAAAATAAATTGGTTTAATATTTCCGCTTTGTATATCAGAAACTATTTTAGCAACATCACTCATTTATGAAAATAATTTAGCATTTTTGTTGAATGCAGACATTGAATTTACCTACTTATAAATTCAGAATCAAAAGTAAGGAAAATAAGCTCTTTATTTTTGATATTCTTCGAAAAAAATATGTGAGTCTTACCCCAGAAGAATGGGTTAGACAACATTTTGTGCATTATTTAATTGAAGAAAAAAAATATCCAATTTCTTTAATTGCTGTTGAAAAAAAACTCACTATTAACGGTTTAACAAAACGAACTGATATTTTAGTTTTTAATATTAAAGGTGAACCTTTTATTATTGTAGAGTGTAAAGCGCCATCAATTAAAATAAACCAAGCTACTTTTGATCAAATTGCACGCTATAATATAAAACTTCAATCGCATTTTTTAATTGTAACAAATGGTTTGGAACATTTTTATTGCTCCATAAATTTTAAAGAAGAATGTTATAATTTTTTACCAGATATTCCTTGTTATAATTTATAACTAAATTTTAGAATTGTTTTTACTATTTTAAGTATGTTTGCTTTGTGAAAATAGCAATTGTAATTCTTAACTGGAACGGTAAAAATTTACTAGAAAAATTTCTTCCAAACATTGTAAAATACAGCGCTTTACCTAATACTGAAGTGATTGTTGCCGATAATGCTTCTACTGATGATTCTGTAAAATTTATTTCAGAAAATTTTCCCACTGTAAAAATAATTCAAAATACCACAAACGGAGGTTTTGCTAAAGGTTACAATGATGCTTTGCAATATGTTAATGCTGATATTTTTGCCTTGGTAAACTCTGATATTGAAGTGAGTGAAAATTGGCTTTCTCCAATAATTTCAACTTTTAAAAACCAGCCAAATACTGCTATAGTACAACCTAAAATATTAGCTTATAAAAACAAAAGTTTTTTTGAATATGCAGGAGCTGGAGGCGGTTTTATTGATGAATATGGGTATCCTTTTTGTAGAGGTCGTATTTTTTCGGAAATAGAAAAAGATGAAAATCAGTTTAATGATGAGGTTGAAATTTTTTGGGCATCTGGAGCTTGTTTTTTTATAAGAAGTGAAGTTTTTAAGCAATTAAATGGTTTTGATGAAGATTATTTTGCACATCAAGAAGAAATTGATTTATGCTGGAGAGCTAAAAATTTAGGGAAAACTATAAAATATAATGGAGCTTCAACAGTATATCATGTTGGAGGAGCTACTTTAAAAGAAGAAAGTCCAAGAAAATCTTTTTTAAATTTTAGAAACAGTCTTTTTTCTTTGGTTAAAAACTTACCTGCACATAAGTTACTCTCTGTAATTTTTATAAGAATGCTTTTAGATGGAGTTGCCGGTGCAAAATTTTTAATAGAATTAAGGCCAATTCATACATTAGCTATTTTAAGAGCACATTTTAGCTTTTACTTTTACGCGTATAAAATGTTTAAGAAAAGAAAATTAAGCTTGGCAAACAACACTTATTTTTACACAAAAAGCATTGTTTTTCAGTATTTTATAAAAGGCAAAAAGAAATTTTCTGATCTTTAAAAATCTTCTATACTTCCTTTTCCTTCTCTAAGAATTGTAATTTCTCCTTCAGATAAATCAACTACTGTAGATGGGATATTTCCTCCATAACCACCATCAATAACAACATCAACAATGTTTTGCCATTTTTCGTAAATTAATTCGGGATCTGTAGTATATTCAATTAAATCATCTTCATCATAAATAGAAGTTGAAACAATTGGATTTCCTAATTTTTTTACTAATTCCCTAATAATGTTGTTATCTGGAATACGAATTCCAACGGTGCTTTTATTTTTAAAAGATTTTGGCAAGTTATTATTTCCTGGTAATATAAATGTATATGGACCAGGTAAAGCGCGTTTTAAAATTTTATAGGTTGGCGTGTCTATCTGTTTTACATAATCGGATAGATTACTTAAATCATAACAAATAAATGAGAAGTTAGCCTTATTTAATTTAATGCCTTTAATTTGAGCAATTTTTTCCATAGCTTTATTATTAGTAATATCGCAACCAATTCCGTACACAGTATCGGTTGGATATATAATAATACCACCTTGTTTTAAAACCTTAACTACTTTATCTATTTCTTTTTCGTTAGGATTTTCATCATAAATTTTAATAAACTGAGCCATTTTTTTTGTATATATAACAAATGTAGCTATTTTATCACATAAAAAAACCTGCTTTATGCAGGTTTTTCAGTTATTATTTTTCTATTAGTCTAAATCCTTCTCCATGAATATTTAAAATCTCAACATTTTCATCTTCTTTTAAATATTTTCTAAGCTTGGCAATATATACATCCATACTTCTGGAAGTAAAGTAATTATCATCTCTCCAAATTTTGGTTAATGCTAATTCACGTGGCATTAAATCGTTTTTATGGGTTGCTAGCATTTTTAACAATTTACTTTCTTTAGGTGATAATTTTTGAGTTTCACCTCCATTATACGTTAAATGTCTTAATTTAGAATTAAAATGAAATTTTCCAATTACAAACTCAAAAGATTCATCTTCAACATTTTGTTCAGTTTCTTTACGTTGTAAAATGGCTTTTATTTTATATAATAAAACTTCAGAATCAAAAGGTTTATTTAAATAATCATCTGCTCCTACTTGGTATCCTTTTAACACATCTTCTTTCATTGTTTTAGCAGTTAAAAAGATGATTGGAATTTCTGAATTTGTTGCTCTTACATCTTTTGCTAAAGAAAAACCGTCTTTACGTGGCATCATTACATCAAAAATACATAAATCAAAATCGTCGTTTTTAAACATAATTAAACCTTCTAAACCATCTTTTGCTAGGGTTACATTATAGTCATTTAATGATAAGTAATCTTTTAAAACTGTTCCAAAATTGGGATCGTCTTCAACCAATAAAATTCTGTTATTTTCCATATTTCTTATTTTTTAAATTAAAGGTAATTTTATGGTAAAAGTGCTTCCTTCTCCTTTTTCACTCTCAACATAAACATCTCCTTGATGAATCTCTACTATTTTTTTAACATATGAAAGTCCTAAACCATGTCCTTTCACATTATGAATATTTCCTCTTTCTTCTCTATAAAACTTTTTAAATATATTTTTTTGAACGGTTTTACTCATTCCTATACCTTTATCGGCAATTTCAATTAATATATATTTTGCGGTATTATCTGTATTTAATTCAATTTTTGGAGCATCTTCAGAATATTTAATAGCGTTATCTAAAACATTTACTATTACATTTGTTAAATGAAATTGATTTCCAAGAATCTCGGTGTTTTTTGCGTTAAAATTTGTTTTTATATAACCGCCTTTATCTTTTATAATTAAATCTACGTGCGATAACGCATCGTGAATTATATCTTCTAAATCTACTCTTTCTTTTTTAACGTCTAATTGATTTTTTTCTAATTTAGAAATTCTTAACACGTTTTCTACCTGCCCGTGCATTCGTTTATTTTCATCCCTAATCATTTTAACATACCGTAGTACTTTTTCTTTATCATCTATTATTTTAGGGTTTTTTATGGCATCTAAGGCTAAATTAATGGTTGCAATAGGTGTTTTAAACTCATGTGTCATATTATTAATAAAGTCCGTTTTAATTTCGGAAATTTGTTTTTGTTTTATTAATTGATACAACGCTGTTCCAAATGCTAAAATTATTATAAATATAAAAAAAACTGACAGAATAAGTATTTCCGAAATTGAAGAAAGTATAAAATTCTTTTTTTCTGGAAATGTTACAAATAATTGAAAGTTACTATTTCCTTCAGAATCTGTAAACATTGGAACCATATAACTTTTTCCAGTTACTTTTCTAAAATAACCCGATTTTACTTGGGTTGCTAATCCGTTACTATAAATTCCATATTTAAAATTGGTAGTAATTCCTTTACCTTTTAACTCTCTATCTAAACGCATAGAAAGCTCTCTATTACTTACACGTTTGTGTATTGGCAATTTGGTTCTAGATATTTCAAAAACCCTTTCTAATTGTGCTTTTTCTGCTCCTTCAAACCTTCCAATTTTAACATATCGTTCTTCAGGAGGAGTTATATCGTTCCCTTGATTATCTAATGATTGATCTTTAACAACAACTATTTCTTCTTTTCTAAAAATTTCTTTAAAATCTATAGAATCGTTTTCAAAGAACTCCGTTGGTACTTTATAATTTTCTTCAATAATGCTTTGCGAATATGTAAAACGCTCATTATTAGTAGTATCTATTTTTTCGTAGATGTATTTTTTAACGTCAGAGTATTTTAATTTATTGCCTTCATCTCTAAATCGCTCTACAATGTCTATATAAAATTCATTAAATTCATTTTCTTTTATATCTTCAGAAACTTTTGCCAAAGCAAAACGCACATTTGATGTAAATTGTTCTTCAGTAATTTGAATGGTGTTTTTTATCCAAAATACCTGAACTGAAATAATACCAATTAAGGCAATACTCATTAAAATAATTAAGAGTACAAAAATTCTCTTACCCATTATTTAAAATTAAACTTTTATCAGCAAATCTATGTTTATTTAACTTTAGTTAGCCAAATATATAATTTTTTAACAAATTCTTATGACATTTGATATTATTAACATAGCTTTTCTAAAATACTAAAAATAGTTTTTACTTGGGTTTCAGTAGCTTTTAATTGATGATTTTTAATTACAAAATTGGAATTTTTAATCTTAAAGTCATCATTTAGTTGATGTTGCATTCTACTTTCAATTTCTTCTTTGGTTACTCCATCTCTTTGCATTACCCTTTCTATCCTCAAATTTAAATCTGCGGTCACCGTAATTACAAAATCACATTCAAAATTACCACCGCTTTCAAATAATATAGCAGCTTCATAAATAATAATTTTGCCTGCCATTTTTAATTTAAATTCTAAAAAACGCTCCCTAACCTTTGGATGCACCAAGGCATTTAAAGCTTTTAATTTTTCAGCATTATTAAATACTTCTGATGCTATAAATTTTCTATTTAAAACATTATTTATATATGCCTCTTTGCCAAATAACTTAGAAATTTGAGCTTTTAATTCCTGATCAGAATTCATTATTTTTTTTGCCTCAACATCTGCAATAAAAACTTTAGCTCCTAATGCTTCAAACAAGTTTAATACTGTTGTTTTTCCGCTTCCTATACCGCCTGTAAGTCCAACTACCATTATTTTTGAATTAAAAATTCTATTTGACTTGGTTTTATTTTTACTGATGACACGATATCACTTTTTTCTTGAATTATAGGTCTTAAAAAACGCACCAAAGTATCATTCTGATAATTTAAATAGTCAAACACAATTACAAAATCACTTTTACTAATTTTACTAAAATTTGATAATCCTGCCTGATATATAACTTCAATTTCTTTTGGAAAAGTGGTTATTTTAATTCCTTTTGGCACATTAATTACAGAAACTGGTATTAAGAACTTTCCTTCAGTAAACTTATCTACCAACCCTTTAATAACCACACTATTATTTGATATTTTTACATTTCTTAACATTGGAGCTTTTAATGCTAATTGAACATTTACATTTTCATAAACATCATTAAGTTCTAATTTGTCGGTTGAAATTTCTAAAATATTATCTAAAAGTCGTTTAGGTCCAGAAATGTTAATAGAATCTGGTGTAATTTTTAACTCATCAATAAAATTGTAACCCACTTTAAAATTCACTTTTAATTTAGAATTTACCGGTATTTTTTTTGTTACGTTGTTGCCTAATTCTACAAAAATGGTATCGGTTAAAAATTTAACAATGGTAGAATTCCCTTTTAAATTATGGTTTAAATTTATAATTTGGCTGTTGGGTAGCAAATAATAATGTGAACCTTTTTTCTTGTTCTCTAATAAGTTTAAAGTAATTTTAGGTTGTGTAATTTTATATTTTATTAAATTATAACCTGAAGCATTTATAACTGCTTTAATTTGATTTATTGGTTTTTTAAGCAATAATTTGTTAGAAGGTAAATTGGTGTAAACAATATTTATTTTTGTTGTTGAAGTGTAGTTTTTAGACAACGCCATTAACAACCAAACAACAGAAGTTAAAAATAAAAAAGTTAGAAAAATTCTAATTTTTCTGTTCTTTCCTAAGGATAATGCAGGTGTTTTAATTTTATTAGCCATTCAATTTCAAATATTAAATATACAAAAAAAGTGAGCTGTTAGGCTCACTTTTTTTAACTTGTTTAATACTATTTATTTTGCATCAACCGAAGTTTCATATTTTTTGCTCAATTCCATTGAAATTGCTGAACGCTCAAATTTAATTTTACCTGCACTAGTTTCAACAATAACAGTATTATCACTATCAATAATATCTACAATTTTACCATGAATACCGCTGGTTGTAACTATTTTATTTCCTTTTGCTATAGAGCTTTGAAATTTCTTTTCATTTTTTGCACGTTTCATTTGTGGTCTAATCATAAAAAAGTAGATTACCACAAACATTAATAAAAATGGTAACATACTTGTCCATGAACTACCACCTGCCGCTTGTAAAAAAATTGTTGTATACATTTATTTTGTTTAAAATTTTAATTAATTAACTTTTTGCTGTTACCGTTCCTGTTAAACGAACAGTTTCTTTTACTTTCTCAGTATTTGATGTTATTGTAATAGATTTATGTTGTTTTCCAACTCGACCATTTGAGTTAAAAGAAAATTTAATTTCACCTGATTCACCTGGTTTAATAGGATCTTTTGTCCAGTCTGGAGTTGTACAACCACAAGAAGGCTGCACGGCAGTAATCACCAAATCAACTTTTCCTTTATTTGTTACTTTAAAAACACCATCAATAATTTCACCTTCTTTTATGGTTCCAAAATCGTACTCCATAGTGTCAAATTCCATAATTGGAGAACCTAAACTAATAATTTCATCTCTTTCTTTTGCAGATTCTAAATTAGCCTCATCAATTTTTGCTGTTGCATTTTCTTTACAAGAAATAATTGTTAAACTAACTAATAAAACACTAAAAATTGCTATTCTTTTCATTGTATATAAATTTTGTAAATTTCTGTAAAATTAAAAAATTATAATAATCCTCTGCCTATTTTATTTAATCTTTTTGAATTTGTAAAATCCTTCAAAATTTTATCTAATACACCATTTATAAAGAAACTACTTTTATTTGTAGAGTAATCTTTAGAAATTTCTATATATTCATTTATAGTTACGCGTGTTGGGATTGATGGGAATTTTAAAAATTCGCATATTGCCATTTTAATTAAAATCATATCAATATCTGCAATACGCTCTGCATCCCAGTTTGGGGTTTTATCAATAATATCTTTTTCAAGTTCTGTATGGTTTAAAACTACTTTTCGAAATAAACTTAACACAAACTCTTTGTCATCTTCATCTTTATATAATTTACCTAACTTAAAAATACCGTTTGGTTTCATTTGACTTAAAGATTTAACAACCCACGTGTTTACAAAAGGAATATCATCTACCCAGCTAATATTTTTATCTTCAAAATATTCGGCCAATTTTTCGTTTGGAGCAATAATTTCTTTAAAAACATTCTCTATAAAAGCTAAATCTTCTTTAAATGTAGATTCTTCAGTTTTCATATAAGAAGCATACATAGCACTCTCTTTTATCAACCTTAATATTTCATTAATATATTCAGAATCTAATTTCCAATAATTTAAATTGTTATCAACCAAATACTCGTTTAAAGAAACACTTTCGTCTAAAAGTCTAAAAACCTGATTGTTAATAAATTTTGTGTTTGGATTTAATTCCTGTGGAGTTGCTAAAAACTTTTTCTTTGAAATTTCTATATGGTTTTTCTCCATATCTCTAACTTCTACAAGTAAACACAGTATTAAAACGTATAAATCATACATTTTATCAATACTTGCGTATAAGAATTTTTCTTCTTTGTTTAAGTTATCACTTTTAGATTGCAGCAACGCATAAACCGATTGCATTACTTTTACCCTAATATGTCTTCTATTTATCATGTAAAGAACTTTGAAAATGTCTATTTTTAACTGCGCAAAAGTAGTATAATTTTTTTAAAAGTTATTTTGAAATCACTTTTTTATTAAAGTTAAATGTATCTTAATTATTATAGCCATAAAATATTATTGCTGTATATTCGTGCTTTAAAAATTTTGAAGTTCGCTAATTACTTTTATGAAAGAATTAAAATACCTTAATAAATACTTTTTAAAATACAAATACAGACTTTTAGTTGGTATTGTTATTACCATACTATCCAATGTTTTAGCTCTACAAGTTCCTCAATTTATTAGAGAATCTTTAAACATTGCCGAAGATTACAGGAATGGAATTGTTACCGATTTATCTATTGTTAAAACAGGCTTACTAAACAATATATTATTAATAATTGGTGCTGCATTACTATCTGGTTTTTTTACTTTTTTAATGCGTCAAATGATTATTGTTACCTCTAGATTGATAGAATTTGACTTAAAAAATGAAATTTACGCTCAATACCAACGCCTATCTTTAAACTTTTATAAGAAAAATAGAACGGGCGACTTAATGAATAGAATTAGTGAAGATGTTACAAAAGTGCGTATGTATTTTGGCCCAGCCATAATGTATTTTATAAATATGCTAGTACTGTTTATTGTTGCCATTTTAAAAATGTACGATATAGATCCGGTGTTAACAAACTACACACTTCTACCCTTACCTATCTTATCAATATCTATTTACATTTTAAGTAGTATTATACATAAAAGAAGTACAATTGTTCAACAATTTTTATCGAAACTTACAGCAAACGCACAAGAAATTTTTTCAGGAATAAGCATTGTAAAATCATACAGTATTGAAAATAAAGTAATTGAAGATTTTTCAAAATTAAGTGATGAAGCAAAAGAGAAAAATATTAATTTTTACCAAGCTCAAGCATTGTTTTTTCCATTAATGGTGTTGTTAATAGGAATAAGCAATATTTTAGTAATTTACATTGGTGGTTTGCGCTACATTGATGGAACCATAACCTTAGGTGTTATTGCAGAATTTATTATGTATGTAAATATGCTTACTTGGCCAGTAGCTGTTGTTGGTTGGGTAACTTCTATTGTGCAAGAAGCAGAAGCATCGCAAAAACGTATTAACGAATTTTTAAAGCATCAACCAGAAATAGTAAATACAAACCTAAATCCTACACAAATTAATGGTGAAATTGAATTTAAAAATGTAACATTTACATATGATGACACCAATATAGTAGCCCTAAAAAATGTAAGTTTTAAAATTCCTCAAGGACAAACGTTGGCTATTTTAGGAAATACAGGCTCTGGTAAATCAACTATTATAAATTTAATTGCACGCTTATATGATGTTGATAAAGGTGAAATAACCATAGATAACAGAAATATTAAAGATATTAATTTAGATAATTTACGTCAAAACATAGGTTTTGTTCCACAAGAAGCCTTTTTATTTTCAGATACCATTAAAAATAACATAAAATTTGGCGATGAAAATGCTACCGATGAAAAAATTGAAAAAGCAGCTAAAGATGCATACATACACCATAATATAATTGAGTTTAACCAAGGTTATAATACATTTATTGGTGAACGAGGTGTAACTTTATCTGGCGGACAAAAACAACGTATTTCAATTGCACGGGCCATTATAAAAGATCCAAGAATTTTAATTTTTGATGATTGTTTATCGGCTGTAGATACTGAAACAGAAGAGATTATTTTAAATAACTTAAATGAAATTAGCAAAAATAAAACTACCATAATTGCTAGTCATAGAATTTCTTCAATAAAAAATGCTGATAAAATTTTAGTGATAGAAAATGGCAAAATAATTCAACAAGGCACACATAATGAGTTGGTTACTATAAAAGGATATTATAAAGAGTTATTTGACCAGCAACTTTTAGAAAAAGAATTATAAAAAAGATAAAATAACCCAAATATTTTTATAGATTTGTGAGTGAATCTAAATAAATAACGATTAATTAAATAGAAAGTTTATTATGAGTGAAAACGAACATTTAGAACAAGAAGAGATATTCTCACAGGTTCTGAGAGCGGGAAGAAGAACTTACTTTTTTGATGTAAGAGCTACAAAAGCAGAAGATTATTACTTAACTATTACAGAAAGTAAAAAATTTACACACGACGATGGATCATTCCATTACAAAAAACACAAAATTTATTTATATAAAGAAGATTTTGAAGAATTTAATGAGATGCTAAAAGCTGCAACTGATTATATTTTAGATGAAAAAGGAGAAGAGGTTATTTCTGAACGTCATCAAAAAGATTTCAAAAGACCTTCAGATGATGAAAATGATGATGCTGTAAGCACTGAGAGTTTCACCGATGTAAATTTTGAAGATATTTAATAAATTGTATTAAATAAAAATAAAAAACACTTCGAAAGAAGTGTTTTTTTTATGAATAAAAAAAAACCAACATAAGCGTTGGTTTTTTTGTTATATAATTTCAATTTTTATTTAAGCTAATACCTGTTGTACTTTATCGGCAGCTTCTTGAAATTCAGTAGCCGAAATTACATCTAAACCACTAGCATCAATTAATTGTTTTGCCTCTATTGCATTGGTTCCTTGTAAACGCACAATAATTGGAACTTTAATTGCATCGCCCATATTTTTATAAGCATCAATAACACCTTGCGCAACTCTATCGCAACGTACAATTCCTCCAAAAATATTTACCAAAATAGCTTTCACATTTGGATCTTTTAAAATAATTCTAAAAGCTGTTTCAACACGTTTAGCATCTGCAGTTCCACCAACATCTAAAAAGTTTGCAGGT
>NZ_JBFHHX010000084.1:0-15409 GCF_041596795.1 Lutibacter sp. | reverse complement strand
TTTTATTAGGAAGATTAGGTCAGCCAGAAGAAGTTGCTTCAGTTGTATCTTTCTTAGCTAGTAAAGATGCTTCCTTTATAACTGCTGAAACTATCCAAATTGGTGGAGGTCAAGCTTTAGGTATTTAATTAGTATAAAGTTTAATAAAAATTGGCGTGGAGTTTTCTACGCCAATTTTATAATTTAAAATAAATAATGAGTAGAGTAGTAACATTTGGAGAAATCATGTTAAGATTAGCTCCACAAGGATTTTTGAGATTTTCACAAGCAGATAATTTTGATGTTGTTTATGGTGGTGGAGAATCTAACGTAGCAGTATCATTAGCAAACTATGGTATTTCTACAGATTTTGTAACTCGTTTACCAAAAAATGATATTGGTGAATGTGCAATGATGGAAATGCGTAAAAGAGGTGTTGGTGTAGATAAAATTGTTTGGGGTGGAGACCGTTTAGGAATTTATTTCTTAGAAACAGGTGCTGTATCTCGTGGATCTAAAGTAGTATATGATAGAGCATATTCTTCTATGTCTACAATCCAATCAGGAATGATTAATTGGGAAGAGGTATTTGCTGGTGTTGAATGGTTCCATTGGACAGGTATTACTCCTGCAATTTCGCAAAGCTCAGCTGATGTTTGTTTAGAAGCAGTAAAAGCAGCAAGCAAATTAGGTATCACAATTTCTACCGATTTAAATTACAGAGCAAAACTTTGGAAATACGGAGGAGATAGAGAAGCTATAATGACAGAATTAACATCATACTGTGATATTATTTTAGGTAATGAAGAAGATGCAGAAATGCACTTTGGTATTAAGCCTGATGGAGCAGCAGTTCAAACTCACGGACACGATGTAAAAGCTGAAGCTTTCTTATCTGTTTGTAAACAAATGATGGAAAAATTCCCAAGAGCTAAAAAAGTAATTACTACTTTAAGAGGTTCTATATCTGCATCACACAATACTTGGGCAGGTGTTTTATACGATGGGAAAAAAATGTTTGAAACACGCCAATACCAAATTACAGATATTGTAGATAGAGTTGGTGGTGGAGATAGTTTTATGGGAGGTTTAATCTACGGATTATTAACCTATCCAAATGATGATCAAAATGCTTTAGACTTTGCTGTTGCAGCATCTTGTTTAAAACACACTATTAAAGGTGATGCTAACTTAGTAACTGTTGAAGAAGTTAATAAGTTAATGGGTGGAGATGCTTCTGGTAGAGTTGCTCGATAAAAATATCCAATAATATTTAGGTTAAGTTAGGAAAGTTAAACTGTATATACAGCTTAACTTTCCAATCCTAATAAATTTAATTCTGTTATGAAAAAATCAATAGCAATAATTTGTGGGGGTGGACCTGCACCTGGTATTAATACAGTAATAAGTACTTTAGCAAAAACCTTTTTAAAAGACGGTTATGAAGTTATAGGAGTTCATAATGGTTTTAAAGGTTTATTAAGCGAAAATCCATCCGTAAAATACTTCAATTTTCATAAAGCAGATAGAATTTTTAGTAGAGGAGGTTCTACCTTAATTATGAGTAGGTTTAAGCCAAAAGATGCTGATTTTAACGATACTTTTTTTAAAAAAAATAATGTTAAACTATTGGTAACTATTGGTGGAGATGATACAGCATCAACTGCAAGTAGATTAACAAAATTTTTAGTTAATAATAAGTTAGATGTTGCGCATATTCACGTGCCTAAAACTATAGATAACGATTTACCTTTACCTGATAGAAATCCAACATTTGGTTTTCATACAGCAAAAGATGAAGGTGTTAGAATTGGAAACACAGTACATGAAGATGCTAGAACTAGTGAAAACTGGTTTGTAATGTCTGCAATGGGAAGATCTGCGGGCCATTTGGCTTTTGGAATTGCTTCGGCTTGTCATTTTCCAATGATGATTATTCCTGAAATGTTTAATAAAACCAACATTACTTTTGAAAAAATTACAAATATGATTATTTCTTCAATAATTAAAAGTAAGGTTAGTGGAGTTGAATATGGAGTAGCGTTGGTGAGTGAAGGTGTTTTCCATTTTATGGATCAAGACGAAATTAAAAATTCAGGAATTAATTTTACCTACGATGATCACGGTCATCCAGAATTAGGAAATGTGAGCAAGTCTCATATTTTTAACTACTTATTACAATTAAAATTAAAAGAACTAGGACTGGATATTAAAACCAGACCAGTTGAAATTGGATATGAATTAAGATGTTGTAATCCAATTGCATTTGATTTAACCTTATGTACTTTATTAGGAATAGGGGTTAAAAAATTATATGACCAAGGAATTACCGGTTGTATAGTAAGTGCCAACTCTAGAGGAGATATTTCACCTCTTTACTTAAAAGATTTTGAAGACGAAAATGGTAAAGTACAACCAAGATTAGTTGATATTGAATCTGATATGGCACAATTATTTATAAATAATTTGACTTATATAAAAGAGAAAGATTATAAAAAAGCAAAAAAATATGTTGAAGATCCATCAGCATACGATTTTAAAAAAATATTAAACTGGGTATAGTTAATTAATAATTAACAATTACACATTATAACTATTACACAATTAAATAATAATTATGGCACAATTTACAAGAATAGAAGTTGCAACTGCGATGAAAGAAACAGGGATGATTCCTTTGTTTTTTAACAACGATTTAGAATTAAGTAAAAAAGTATTAAAAGCTTGTTACGATGGTGGAGCAAGATTAATGGAATTTACAGCTCGTGGAGATTTCGCTCACGAAGTTTTTGGTGAATTAACCAAATATGCTGTTAAAGAATTACCTGGAATGATTATGGGAGTTGGGTCAGTAACTGACGCTGCTGCTGCTTCATTATATATGGCTTTAGGAGCAAACTTTATTGTAACTCCTGTTTTAAGAGAGGATATTGCAATTGCTTGTAATAGACGTAAAGTTTTATGGTCTCCTGGTTGTGGAACTTTAACTGAAATAACTAGAGCTGAAGAATTAGGATGTGAGATTGTAAAATTATTCCCTGGTGATATTTATGGACCACAATTTGTAAAAGGAATAAAAGGACCTCAACCTTGGACAAGTGTTATGCCAACAGGAGGAGTTTCTCCTACTAAAGAAAACTTAACAGCTTGGTTTAGCGCTGGTGTTACTTGTGTTGGAATGGGATCTCAATTAATATCTAGTGATATTATTAAAAATAAAGATTATGCTAAATTAGAGCAAGATGTTAAAAACGCGATGGCTTTAATTAAAGAAATAAGAAAAAAATAAACTACTTAACTTAAGTTTAAGCATAAAAAAAACCTTTCATTTCTGAAAGGTTTTTTTTCTTTGCAATTTCCCCAAATGGCAATAGATACTTTTCTTTTTCCTGTGAACAAATTTAGATAGTTTGATTGTTTCAGTTAAGGGGATTTTACATACTTCTTTAAGGGGAAATATCCCCTTTTTAAATTGTTTTTAATAATTCGTCTACAGCTGCTTTTAATTGAGAATCTTTTCCTTTTGCTTTTTCATCAGGATAATTATCAATAACCACATCTGGCATTGCAGGTGTAAAATCCATATTTTTTTCTGAAGATTTAACAAACCATCCTCTAAAAGGAACTCTAACATAAGATCCATCAATTAAAGTTTGTCCGCCGGTAGAGATTACAGCTCCAAAAGTTGGAATACCTACTAATTTACCAAGCCCTAGTTCCTTATATGCGTGTGAAAATATTTCAGCATTAGAATAACTTGCTTGGTTACAAATTGCTACCGTTGGTTTTGTCCAAGCTGGTAAAGGTAATCTTTCACTATATGGATAATAGTTTTTAAAATCTTTATGATCTTTATTTAAATCGTTGGAAGCACCTCTAGGTATTGTGTAAGCGTGTTGTTTAACATTTAATACAGCCATTAAATAATCTGTTGTCCATCCGCCGCCATTATATCTAACATCAATTACAATTCCTTCTTTCCCTAAACCAGCAGCAGTTAATTCACGTTCAAAACGTTCAAAACTTTCCCAGTTCATACCCTGAATATGAATATACCCTAAACGACCGTTAGAATATTCATCAGTAAGTCTTTTACATTCCTTAACCCAAGCATTATAATTATCATCTCTACCACTTGTTTTAGGTCTAATAATTACTTCTTTCTCTTTTCCATTTGAATTTACTCCTAAAATAATTTTCTCGTTGTTAGTATCAATTAAATACTTATAAATATTTTCTGAAGTGGAAACTTTTTCGCCATTAACAGCGGTAATAATGTCTCCAACAACTAACTTACTACTTTCTCTGTCTGCGGCTGAATTAGGAACTACTTTTGATACTTTTAATAAGCCGTTTGAAGTTGGATTTAATTCAATACCCAAAATACCTGTGGTTTCTTTTTGTAATTCTTTTCGTTCCTCTCCACGATACATTCCCATATGGCTTGCGTTAATTTGACCTAACATAATATTGAAAATATATTTAAAATCTTCTCTTGTAGATGCTTTTAAGGCAAGCGGTTTGTAAATACTTTTAAGTTCTTTCCAGTTTTTACCATGATGATTTGGATCATAAAAACGATCTTGAATAGTGTTCCAAGCTTCTTCAAATATTTGATTTGATTCTTCTGTATAATCAATGGTCATTTTTGCTGAAAATGGTAAACTTTCTTTTTTAGTACCTGCTAGTTTTATTCGGTTTACTTTTCCTTTGCTTAAATAGTAGATAAAATCTTCTTTAGAGGTTAAGGTTACATTTTTTGGACCAGAATTTCCTGTTGTAATTTCTTTGTTTTCTTTTCCATCCCAATTAATTTGAAATAAGTCTGACGTAACATCTGGGTTTCCTCTTCCGCTGTTGCCAGTTGTGTAATAAAATGTTTTACCATCTTTAGAAACAGCAACAATATATTCACCACCATTATATGCAGTAACTTGTTGCTGGCGTTCGTGAATGTCTTCAAAATCTATAAGTACATCAACAATTTTTTTGTCTGTTTTCTCATCTTTTTTATCGTCTTTGTCCTCTTTTTTGTCTTTCTTCTCATCAACAACTTCATCCCAATCTTGTTTGGTTTTTTCCCAATCTTTTTTCTGAAGCCAAACAAACCAAATATCGTGATCACCATTATTTCTGTTTGATGAAAACACTATTTTTGATCCATCTTCACTCCAAATTGCTCCAGTATCTGATTTTGGATGCATAGAAATATTTACTGGTTTTATGCTATTATCTGCCTTATGAATATAAATTTCATCGTTAAAATATAAATCGGCTAAGGTGTATGTTAACCATTTAGAATCTGGCGCCCATCCAACGTGTGAAGGAGTGTCCCATCCATTTACCAAAGTAATTTCATTGGTTATTTTTGCATCTTCAGAAATAGTGGCTACAATTAATTTTCCATACCCATTATTATAGGCAATTTGTTTTTTATTTGGAGCCAATTTAATGTTTGTATTTCCATCTTTACTATTAGTAAGCTGGGTAATTTTATGTTTTAAGGTTGTAAATAAATTTTTGTTTGTAGCATCATTAGAGGTAACACTGTAAATATTGTTGGTTCCATTTCTATCGGAAACAAAAAGCAATGTAGTGTCGTTTAACCAAGCTATATCTTCATCTTTGTATGCAGAATTTGAAATATTTATTGCGCGACTTTTTTCTGGGTCATTTTCCATAATAAAAATTTCACCACGAATAACTAAAGCACTTAATTTACCATTTGGAGAAACTTCTATTTCAGATGCATCTGACGTAAATGTCTTTTTTTCAATAGGATCAAATCTATAATCGCTTTGAAGTGAAATATTTATTGGGGTTATTTTTTTTGTGTTTACGTTTAGCGTAGCTATTTTGTCTCCTGAAACGTAAACTAAATCACTACCATTTTTACTTAATTTAAAAGAAAATAATCCCAAATCTTTTAAGAAAGTAATTTGTGAAATATCACCATCTTTTTGTCCGTTTTCATTTATAGAAACCTTATGAACATTGTATTTTCCAGTTATGGCAGATTGAAAATACAATGTTGTATTATCTGCCCATTGTGGTGCTAAATCTTGCCCTTGAAAAGTAGTAATTTGATTGTATTTGTCATTTTTTATATCGTACACCCAAATATCTCTGTTAGCAGGACCAACATACGCTTCACGTTCAATTCTACAAGAACCTCTGGTAAAAGCAATAAAGTTTTTGTTTGGAGATAGTGTTGCATCAAAACCAACAGCATTTAACAATCTAAAAGGTGTTCCTCCATTTTCGCTAACAAAATGTACTTCTGGTTCGCGTTCCAATTGCACAAATTCTCTTGAAGTAGTAAAATAAATAGTTCCATCAGCAGTAAAATCTGTTATTTGGTCGTTTGCTGAATGGTAAGTAATTCTTTTAGGAATTCCTCCATCAATACCAATTGTAAATATATCATCATTGCCAAAACGATCACTGTTAAAAGCAATTGTTTTTCCATCAGAGCTCCAAATAGGATTGGTGTCGTATGCTTGGTGAATGGTTAATCTTTTTAAATTATTTCCATTTAAATCCGCTGTCCAAATATCACCTTGATAATTAAAAGCAATTGTTTTTCCATCAGGGCTTAATGATGGAGAGTGAATTAATGGATTTTCTTGTGAAAATAGTGTTGAAATTGTAAAAAAGCAGGTTATTACTAAAAGCGAAATTTTTTTCATGAACTTTGATTTTGTTAGTGTTTAATCAAAATTGCATTTTTTAAAAGTGATCTATCGAATTTTAGAATAAAATTAACAAAATTTTAAGAATTACCCCAACCAACCTTCTCTATCTAAACTTCGGTATTGAATGGCTTCAGAAATATGTGCAGAACTTATATTTTCAACACCTTCTAAATCGGCAATAGTTCGGGAAACTTTTAAAATTCTGTCGTAAGCTCTGGCTGATAAATTTAAACGTTCCATAGCGTTTTTTAAAAGTGTCTTACTTTCTTCGCTTAGTTTACAATATTTACGTATTTGTTTTACACTCATTTGAGCGTTGTAATGTACATTACTAATTTCTTTAAAACGTTCCGATTGTTTTTCTCTTGCTTTGGTTACTCTTTCACGGATATTTTTACTTGGCTCACCTAATCTTTCTTCTGATAATTTTTCAAAAGGAACAGGATTTACTTCAATATGAATATCAATTCTATCTAAAAGAGGACCAGATATTTTGCTTAAATAACGTTGCATTTCTGCAGGAGACGAAGTTACAGGAGCATCAGGATCATTAAAATAACCACTCGGACTTGGATTCATACTGGCAACTAACATAAAACTACTTGGATAAGTAACTGTAAATTTAGCGCGTGAAATAGTAACTTCTCGGTCTTCTAAAGGTTGACGCATTACCTCTAAAACGGTTCGTTTAAATTCTGGTAATTCATCTAAAAATAAAACTCCATTATGAGATAATGAAATTTCACCAGGTTGTGGATATTGTCCGCCTCCAACTAAGGCAACATCAGAAATTGTGTGATGTGGAGATCTAAAAGGGCGTTGACTCATTAATCCAGAATCTTTTACTTTACCTACAACCGAGTGTATTTTTGTAGTTTCCAATGCTTCTTGTAAGGTCATTGGTGGTAAAATAGATGAAAGTCTTTTGCTTAACATTGTTTTTCCACTTCCTGGAGGGCCAACTAAAATAATATTATGACCGCCAGCAGCAGCTATTTCCATTGATCGTTTTACGGATTCTTGTCCTTTTACATCGGCAAAATCAAACTCTGGATTGTCTAAATTTTTGTAAAACTCAGCTCTTGTATCTATTATGGTTTGTTCTAAAGGTATATTTTTATCGAAAAAATTAATAATTTCAGTAATATTTTCAATTCCATAAACTTTTAAACCACTTACTATTGCTGCTTCTTTAGCGTTTTGTTTTGGTAAAATAAAACCTGTAAAACCTTCTTGCAATGCTTTAATGGCAATTGGTAAAGCACCTTTTATGGGTTGTAAACTTCCATCTAAAGAAAGTTCTCCCATAATAATGTACTCTTCAATGTTGTTAGATTTTATTTGGTTAGATGCGGCTAAAATTCCTAAAGCTAAGGTTAAATCGTACGCAGAACCTTCTTTTCGTAAATCAGCCGGAGCCATATTTATGGTAATTTTTTTACCAGGTAGCTTATAGCCGTTATTGTTTAAAGCGGCAGAAATTCTGTAACTACTTTCTTTTATAGCATTATCTGGCAATCCAACTAAATGATAGCCAATTCCTTTATCTATATTTACTTCAACAGTAATAGTAGTAGCTTCAACACCAAAAACGGCACTACCAAAAATTTTAACAAGCATAGCAATTTATTTATGTAACTAAAACTTTATAAAAAGTTTTTTAGTTGATTCTCTTTCAACCAGTTTTGTTTTGATAATTTCTGTTTTAATATCATCAAAATCAATTTTTTCTTCAAGTTTATCAATTAATCTAGTTGCTGCAGTTTCTCCGGTTGTATGTGCAAATCTATTAACACTTGTAAGTGGTGGAGTACTGTAACGCGATATCATTCCGTTTGTAAAACCAATTATAGAAACTTCTGCTGGAATTTTAATTTTTTTTGCATCTAATGCTTGAATTGCAATAGCACCTGAAATTTCATCTACTGTAAAAATACCATCTACTTTATTGTTTTCTAGCATTTTTATTATTCGCTCTTTTAAATTAGTTTCATCGTGTTGGCGAATAATTAAATTTTCATTAATAGTATAATCATATTTTTTAAGTGCTTTTCTATAACCTTTTGCACTAAATTCACTAACATTTAAACCTTCAGAAACTGAAATTAAAGCTATGTTTTTACATCCTGATTTCATTAAAAATCGGGTTGCTTTATAGGCGCTTTTTACTGTGTCTGTAACTACTTTGTCGCAATTTATTTCTGCGTGAGTTCTATCATATAACACAATTGGTGTGCCTTCTTCTAAAATATCATGAAAGTGATCATATTTTTGAAGTTTTAATGTTTCTTCAGATAAGCAAGCTATAAATCCATCAATAGTACCATTAGATAACATTTCCATGGTATCAACTTCTTTTTTGTAAGATTCGTTGGTAATACAGGTAATTATATTGTAGCCTTTTTCTGTGGCTACTTTTTCAATACCTCGTAAAACTCTGGCAAAATAATAGGTTAAAATATTTGGTATAATAATACCAATAGTTTTAGTTTTTTTATTTTGTAAACTTAAAGCTAAGGTGTTTGGTTTGTATTTATGCAGCTTTGCATATTCTTGAATTTTCTTTTTTGTTTCATCGCTAATTTCGTAGCTATCATTTAAAGCTTTTGAAACAGTTGAAATAGAAACATGCAGTGCTTGTGCAATTTGTTTGATGGTTATTCGCTTACTCATTTTTTGGTAAAATAGTTAGTATTGTGGATGTTGCTATAATTTCTTTTTTATTTAATTTCATTTTTCTGAATTTTCCTTTGTTATAAAGTTCTACTTGATCTTTAAAATGTTTGCTAAAAGGATTTCCAGATTGTCCTGTTGGAAGAATACTTATACTGTTTTCAACATCAGAAAAATCTATAATTCTTCTTGTTGATGGGCCAAATGTTACATTGTAAATCCCAGTATTATTATATTCAAATCCAGTATTATTTATTACTTCTTTAGCACCATTTATAGGAAAAGGACCTACATTAAAATATTTTTTTAAGTAAGAAACTGTTCCTAACGGATGCGGATGCTCTAAGATATGAACTTTTCCCCAATTCCAGCCCATAATATTGTTGCCAAGTTGTTTTTCTAATAAATTTACTGCTTCAACAAACGATTTTGATACAATATCCTTTCTGGTTTCGGTTTTTTCTGGTGTTGATACGTTATCCCACCAAATTGAATTTTCTTTTTTAAGATGGTTTGCAATTGCAACCTTCATAACGTGTGTAGCATTAAATTTATTAAATAATTCTTTACCTAATTCATCTTCAAAGGTGTTTTTCAGGTACAAATATACCCACTTATTATAAATTGTGGAAGCTATATTTTCAATAGAATTAGAGCCGTTCCAAAGTTGTAAAATATCAAAGGCACTTTGTTGGTTTTTAGTTAAGGAATTGTAATTTATTAAAGGGGTAAATTCTTTCACTATTTCTAAAGCAACAGGAGAAATATCATCATTAATCATTGCACTCATAGACTCTTTTGTCCAGTTGTTTTTAGGCGTTATTAGTTGAACAATTCTTTTGGCTCTATCTTCAGATAAATAATAACCTGGATATAAAATATTAGCAATAGTATCTGGTTGATTGTTAGCTGAATATACATAATTCCACGATGGATTTTCAGCCATTGGATTTTGGGTAAAATCTAAAAAAGCATCAACATCATCTTTACCTGTTGCACCGTTTAAAATAAAACTTCTATTTGCATCCGATTTTAATTTGTATAATTTTCCGGTTGCCCACCAAGCAATATTTCCTTTAGCATCGCCATACATAATGTTTAAACCTGGCGCGTGAATTAATGCAGCTCCTTTTTTAACATCTTCCATTTTAGTAGCATGTGAAATGGTGTATAAAGCTTCTAAAGATTTAATAGTGAATTGCGTGTAAATCCAAGACATTGCAACAGGTTCGGCTTGCGAAATATCATTAATTGCATGGTTCATTATAGGTCCGTGACGAGTAGATTTAATTTCTACAATAACATCTGAACTGTCTTTAACTTTAATAGTTTTATAAGTTGTTGTATAGTTTTTATAGCCTTCAGGAGTTTTGTACTGATTTTTATTTGCAGGATTATTTTCTTCCTGATAAAAATCTATATCATCATTTTCAAACATAGTTAATCCATAGGCAAAATTTCTGTTATGCCCTAAAAGTGGAAAAGGAACACCGGCTATATGATAGCCATACATTTCGTAATTTGGCGTTGAAATATGGGCTTCGTACCAAACGGATGGTTGTGAATATCCAATATGAGGATCGTTGGCAAATAATACATTTCCGGTACTTGTTTTTTTTGATGAAACTACCCAACTATTACTGCCAATAAACGGTGGAATAGGTGAAGATTTTAAAGCGGTATTTGCCTGATTAATAATATTTTCAAAGCTTTCTATGCTTGCTTTTGAATTTTTAATAAGTGTTGAATTAGGATTGGTAGCAATGTTTAATTCTTTTAAGTACGCTTCACCTAATTTTTGTTGAATAATAGTTAACAACGGATCTGTTTTTTGTGCCATTGCAAAACTAAACGACATGTAGCCAAATATATTATAAACATCTAATAGTTGAAATTTTTCTTTTTTAATGCCTATAAGTGTAAATTCTATTGGTGTTGAGCCTTCTTCTATAAATTGATTAACGCCATTTAAATAAGCCATTGATAATTTATAAACCTCACTGTTTTTATCTAATTTTTCGATCGATTTTTTTGAAGCTTCTTCAATGCCTAATTTGGTAAAAAACACATCGGTTTTAAGCATTTCTTTTCCAAATATTTCCGAAAGTTTGCCTGGAGCAATACGTCGTATTAATTCCATTTGAAACAATCTGTCTTGGGCGTGAACATAGCCTAAAGATGTAAAAGCATCTTCTTGAGATTGCGCATAAATATGCGGAATTCCAAAATCATCAAAATATACAGTAGTTTTATTATTAATGGATGATAATTTTATAGTTCCTTCGTAATTTGGTTTTAAACTGTTAAAATAAATCCATAAACCTGCAGTTATCAAAATAGATAAAACAATAAAAAATAGGATTATTTTTTTAACAATTCGCATTAATAATGTGTAGTTTTTTTAGTTATCCCAAATATAATATTTTAAATTAAACAATATAATAATTGATTTTACTATGCAAAATTGCTATTGCAGTTTACATAACCGGTTTTATATGAATGGTTAAGTTTTAAATGTTGGAGAGAATTATTTTGCATTTTATAGTATTAAAAGTTAATGGTTTTTTAAAAAGTGGTTTTTTATGATAATAAATTCTCAAATTTTATTTAATAGTAATTAGTATTTTTTTATGGTGGTTTTGTATGGTTTTAAGGCGAACATTTATTACTTTTAACTAGATAATATTGACCCCGTTTTTATGACTCAAATTAATACTATTCTGGTTGATGATGAACAAGAAGCATTAGATACTTTAGAAATACTTTTAAGTGAATACCCAAAAATTAATGTAATTGAAAAACTATCAAATTCTTTAGATGTTTTTCCAGCAATTATAAACTCTAAAATAGATTTAATTTTTTTAGACATTAAAATGCCATTAATAAATGGTATAGAATTATTAGAGAAAATTAGAAGTTGCAATCCGTTAGTACATATTGTTATAGTTACTGCGTATGATAATTACGCAATGAAAGTAATTAAACACAATGCTTTTAGCTATATTTTAAAGCCTGTTAATAGGTTAGAGTTAAAGGAAACAATTGAGAAAATTACAAAATGTTTAAATGCTAAAATTGGAAATGGTGAGTGCGATAAAGTGCCAATTTTATCGAAAGGCGATACAGTATTAATTGCATTTAAAGATGTTATTTATTTTGTGGCTGAAGGAAATTACACTCATGTGTTTTTAAAAACAGGAGATAAAATGGTAGCTTCATATAATATGGGGGTTTTTGTAAATAAATTTCCTGAAAATGTTTTTGTGAAAATTAACCGTTCCGTTATGGTTAATAAAGATTGCATAGTAGCTATAAATAAAAAGAACAAATCTTGTTTAATAAAGTTAGATAACCAGGAAATTACCTTAAATGCTTCAGCTAAATTTTTAAGAGAGTTCAATACAATTTTTGGGAATGGGTAAATTTTGGCAATTAAAAATTAAAAATAATTTTCTTATTGTTTTAGCAAGTCCGTGGTTTTTAGCTTTAATTCCAACAATTATAATAAGTTTATTACTACCTGAATTATTTAATAAATACAATTTAAGTTTACAACAGCAAGAAGACAGAGAAAAATCTAAACATCTTACTTTTTTTGAAGATGTTACTAATGATGGTGTAAAAGATAATATAGATATTTTAAATTATGGTAATTTATTTGCCTGTTGTAGCTTTCAACAAAACAATAGTTTGCTTAAAGAGCAATTTAATTTTTATGGAAAACTTCCAGATCAAGAAAATTTAAACACGCCTATTTTTAATGATGTTAACAACGATGGCATTAAAGAATTATTTGTGTTTACACAAAAAGCAGATTCACTTTTTTTAAACGCTGTAGACTTTAAAACGTCAAAAATAATTGTTTATGGCAGGTTTGTAACTACTATTGGAACAGGAAAAAATGTAAAAGATTTTGTTTTACGTCCAATTATTAACCACGATAATAACAATGATGGCGTAGCAGAACTATATTTTTTAATAAACGCTGGTTATGCATTGGTTCCAAGAAAAATAATGGCGTATGATTTTGTAAATGATACGTTTATTAGTTCTATAAACACGGGTAGTCAGCATTTTGTTGTACCGTTTAAAACAGATGATAATAAATTAATTTTAATAAGTAAAAGCAAAGCTACAGATAATTGTCCGCCAGATTTTCCTTTTCCGTATAATGATAACAGCTCTAGAATATTTGGTTTTAATGATAAATTAGAATTTATTTTTGAACCAATTTCTTTTAACGGAATAACAACGCAAGTAAGCGGACCATTGCCATATGCTAATCAATTTCATTTTTATGTGTTAAATGAAACAACAGAATCTTCAGGTAATTTTGTGTTATCTATTAATACTAAAGGAAAAATTTTAAAAAAGGTTATTAGTAATAAAACTAGCCCTAGAGATAAAGTAATTGTTGTTAAAAAGGGTGAAAAAAAACACTATATAATTGAATGTTTTGAAAATAACATGTTAAAATTTTATGAGTACAACCCTTCAATTATGAAGTTAGAAGAAACAAAGGTATCTAAAAGTTTACCAATAGAAAGTTTAATTAATTTTTCATTGCATACTAATACTGATGCTTTTATTGGAACAAATTATAAAACAAATACAGCCAGTTTATATTTAGATAATTTTAAGCAACAATTAAACTTTGGAAAAAATTTGTATTTAAAAAGCTGGAATTTTTATGCCCAAACAAAACCAATTAAAAATGGTCAGCTTTTAATGGTTACAGACCAATATTTTTTATACACTTATTTACTTACTAATACTAAATATTATCCATTTCGGTTTTTACTTTTTTTTGTTATTTATTTATTAAGTGTTGGTTTTGTTTATTTACCTCAAAAATTAGGAAGACGCATAGTTTTAAAAAGAGAAAAATTACAAAAGGAAATTACAGCATTACAACTTCAATTAGTAAATTCTAAGCTAGATCCACATTTTACTTTTAATGCGTTAAATACTGTTTCTGCAAAAGTTTTAAAAGGAGAACGTTTTGAAGCGTATGATTTAATGACCAACTTTTCAAGTTTAATGCGTTCTGCAATGTTCTTTTCAGATAAAGATTCTTGGGATTTAAGCGAAGAATTAAAATTTACAGAAAGCTATCTTATTTTAATGAAAAGTAGGTTTAGCAAGGTTTTTAATTTTGTAATAGAAGTTGAAGAAAATTTAGATACTGAAAAAATTAGTATTCCTAGGTTGTTACTACAAAATTTTGCCGAAAACGCTATTAAACATGCATTTGTTAATATTAGCTACCAAGGTGTTTTAAAAATAGCTGTTAAAAAAACTATAAATACCATTATAGTTACTATAGAAGATAATGGTATTGGTAGAGAAAAAGCACAACAAAATAGCGAAAAAGATACTAATAAAAGTGGTAAAGGAATACGGTTAAATAAAAAACAAGTTCAAATTTATAATCAGTTGTACAAAACCAATATTACGCTAGAAATTTTCGATTTGTTTGATAATAATACGTCTAGCGGAACAAAAATTAGCATTGCTATACCAACGTAATTTATAAAAATACGCAGATTTTAGCCATTTTAGTCATTTTTTTAACCACGTTTTAACCTTTGTAATTCTTACTTTATTTATAAATACGCATACTTCATTTACAAAATAGGGGGTTTTATTAAGAAAATGTACACTTTTTAATATAAGGGTTAATTAGTCTTAAATTTAAATTTTAAAAATTTAAGTATTAATTAAAACTCACCCTATGAAAAAACTTATACTCTTTATTTCAATTTTTTTATGCGCTTTTATACTGCAAGCGCAACAATACACATTAACCGATGACGATGTTGTAGTTACCGATGGAGTTATAATGAGTTGCTCTTATGACTTTACCTTAACAGATATCATTATCCCCGAAACATTAGACGGGCAAACTGTGACAGAGATTTGGGGAGATCCAGGAATTTCTGGATCAGCTTTTGTTGAGAAAGGTATCACCTCAATTGTATTTCCTGAAACTTTATTAAAAATAGGGCGTTATACATTTTATAAAAATGAATTATCAACTGTAATTATCCCTAACAGTGTAA
>NZ_JBFHHX010000083.1:0-15454 GCF_041596795.1 Lutibacter sp. | reverse complement strand
TGTTGCAATTACTAAATAATCGTATTTAAGTTTTCCAATTGTAGAATTAATAATATTTTCTTCAGTATCAACACTTAAAACCTCTGTTAATCTAAAATAAAAATTAGGGAAACTTTTAATAATTTTTCGAAGCGGAAAGGCAATAGAATCAGGTTCCAAACCTCCTGTAGATACTTGATATAATAACGGTTGAAAGGTGTGGTAATTATGTTTATCCAACAAAACTACTTGAATATCTTTATTTTTTAATCCTTTTGCTAAATTAATTCCTGCAAAACCACCGCCAATAATTACAAGTCTTGGCAAACTTGTTTTAGGTATATTCATCTTTTAAATTTAGTGGGCAAATGTACAAATATTGCACAAACGACACCTAAAATTAAATAGAAAAATATCTTGCTTTTTTATTAACTACCTATTAAATGTGCAACAATTTTCTTTACTGGTAAAATCTCTTTTGTATGTTGAATACTAGGACCTGCAACCCAAACAGTTTTGTAAGTTGCTTTAGTTGCGGCATTTTTAGTTGCATTCATTCCTATTGAAAAACGAATCATTTTTACCCATTTTTTCAATTGTTTATTTTTATTTAAAACACGTTCAATCCACGGTTGTTTTGTTCCTATTTTTTGAACATAAGGCGTATTAATTACCGTGCAAGGTGTTCCGGAAATTCTTTCGGTCATTACAATATCACTTGCGTTGTATTGCACACATGCTTGTTTATATTCTTCCGTTACATTTGCTTCTACTGAAGCTATAAAAGGACTTCCAACAGAAACACCAACAGCTCCGTAACTTAACATTTTATCTAAATCTGCTTTACATCCTACTCCGCCAGCAGAAATAATTGGAATAGCACAATTTTTCACCAATAAGGAAATTAAATCTTCTGGAGATAAATCTCCACGATGACCACCTGCCAAATTGTTGACTGCAATAATAGCATCTGCACCTAAGCTTTCAACTTTTTTAGCAAATTTTAAATCTGTTACATCACAAAATACTTTAATATTATGTTTATGAGCTTGTTTAATGGTTTCTTCTGGACTTCCTAAAGAAGTTATTATAAAATCTACACCTTCCTTACAAATTACATTTAATTGGTCTTTATATTTAATATTCGATTTATTTACAATCAAATTAAAACCAAAAGAACCTCCTTCAACTTTAGCTTCTTTCAACTCTTTAATTGCAGCTCTTAACTCTTCAATTGTTCTATAATTTAACGCTGGAATACAACCTGCAATACCACTTTTCATAGCCTCTATAACCATTTTAGTATTTGATACTAAAAACATTGGAGCTTGTATTATTGGGTATTTAATTTGTAATAAATCTGTTAACTTTAATGTATTCATTAGTTCCAATTTTTCTCAAATATAGCAAATATTATGCGTGCATAACACAACAAAACATTTAATAAATGCCTTTTAAATATTCTTCACTATGGTCAACTTTAATCTCTACCCACATAGGTAAATGATCGGAAATTTGAAATGTTTTCCACTCTTTGTAATAATACTCAAACAACTGAACATCATTAACCAACATACCTTTTAAATCTGTAATTGATTTAGTTAACTTATTAATCTCTTCTAAATTTGGATGCTCTTTATTTTGTGCTTTCTTTAATTCCTTTTCTTTATTTTTTAACTGTTTGCTTAACGATTTTATAACATCGCTTTTATAATCTTCAAACTGATTTTCTCTAAATATATAGTTATAATAATTAAAAGTTCCTGCGCTATTGTCTTCTTCTCCTAATTGAAAAAAACCAGATTTAGAACGAATTCCAATTTGATCGTAATATTTAGTTTGAAAAGTATTTGTTCCTTGTGGTTTATCTCTAATTTGTTTGGGTATTTTAAAACCATTATCTAACAAAGCTTCCATAGTTTTATGCTTGTGATCTACAATATTAAAATCACCCAAAACTATTAAAGTTTCTTTATCATTATCAGCTTTCTTTTTTAAGAACTTTGCAATTCCAGCAATTTCCTCTTGCCTTCTAACTAATTTTACTCCAGAGTCGGCGCCATAATATATATGCACAGTACATAAGCTAAATTTGGTCCAACCAGATTGAAATGAAACTATAAATGGAGTTCTTGCAAATTGAATATCGCCTTGAATTAAGCTTGTTTCTGGCAGTACAACTTCTCCGGCAACATTTTTAAATAACACTCTTCTTGTATCATAAATAAATGTCATTCGTTCTTGATTTCCGCTTTTTCCTTCAGTAACATCGGTAGTTATATAATCCCATTTATCACCCAACAAATACATTAATTTGTACAATGCCTTAAGGTTTTTATTTACTTCTTGTACTGCAATTAAATCGAATTCTGAAACAATTTGAGCAATATAAAAGTAGGATTCTTTTAACCGTGGCCCATGTTTAAATTTATTAGAATCAAAATCGCGAATATTCCAAGTTGCTATCAATAGATTTTTATCTAAACTTTTTTTCGGAACTGTATTTTTTATAGCTCCTTTAAGCCCCAATATATTAGTAACTACAAATTCTCGTTTATCACTTTTTATATCTTTTTTTAATTGGTAGTATCTCATTAGCTCTAAATTTATAGTTGATAATTAACACTTTATGAAATTACAAATAAATTTATTACTTAATACAAAAAAAAACTGTCTAAAGGTTTTACCCTTTAGACAGTTTTTAAATTTATTTTAAAAAAAGATTATTTATCTTCTTTCACTTCTTCAAAATCAACGTCTTCAACGTTATCTCCATCTTTTTTAGCGCCTGCATCACCTGTTGGTGCTCCTTGTGGTTGCGCCTCTTGTTCTGCTTTGTACATTTCTTCACTTGCTACTTTCCAAGCTTCATTAATCTTCTCCATAGCAGCATCAATTTGCGCTATATCTTTAGATTCATGTGCTTTTTTCAATTCTGCTAAAGCAGCTTCAATTGGTTCTTTTTTATCTGCTGATAATTTTTCTCCGAACTCTTTTAATTGTTTTTCTGTTTGGAAAATCATAGAATCTGCACCGTTAATTTTCTCTGCAGTTTCTTTTGCTTTTTTATCAATATCAGCATTTGCTTCAGCGTCCGCTTTCATTTTTTTGATTTCTTCCTCAGTTAAACCAGAAGAAGCTTCAATTCTAATATCTTGCGTTTTACCTGTAGCTTTATCTCCTGCAGTTACATGAATAATTCCGTTAGCATCAATATCAAAAGTTACTTCAATTTGTGGAGTTCCTCTTTGTGCTGGTGGAATTCCATCTAAATGGAAACGACCAATAGTTTTATTATCTGCAGCCATTGCACGTTCACCTTGTAACACATGAATTTCTACTGATGGCTGATTATCTGCAGCAGTTGAAAATATTTGCGATTTTTTGGTTGGAATTGTTGTGTTAGCTTCAATTAACTTGGTCATTACATTACCCATAGTTTCAATACCTAATGATAATGGAGTAACATCTAACAACAATACGTCTTTAACATCTCCTGTTAAAACTCCACCTTGAATAGCTGCTCCAATTGCAACAACCTCATCTGGGTTTACACCTTTTGAAGGTGCTTTTCCAAAGAATTTTTCAACAGCTTCTACAACGGCAGGAATTCTTGTAGAACCACCTACTAAAATAATTTCATCAATATCTCCAGTTGATAAACCTGCATTATTTAATGCTTTTTTACAAGGCTCAATTGTTCTTTTAATTAAATCATCAATTAATTGCTCAAATTTAGCTTTAGTTAAACTACGTACCAAGTGTTTTGGACCTGTTGCTGTAGCTGTTACATAAGGTAAATTAATTTCAGTTGTTGCTGATGAAGATAATTCAATCTTCGCTTTTTCAGCAGCTTCTTTTAAACGTTGTAAAGCCATTGGGTCTTTACGTAAATCAATATCTTCTTCGGCTTTAAATTCTGAAGCTAACCAATCAATAATTTTTTGATCAACATCATCTCCACCTAAATGCGTATCACCATCTGTAGATAATACTTCAAAAACTCCATCTCCTAATTCTAATATAGAAACGTCATGTGTTCCACCACCAAAGTCAAACACAACAATTTTTTGATCTACACCTTTTTTATCTAAACCATACGCCAATGCAGCAGCAGTTGGCTCGTTAATAATACGGCTTACTTTTAAACCAGCAATTTCACCAGCTTCTTTAGTAGCCTGACGTTGAGCATCGTTAAAATAAGCTGGTACTGTTACTACAGCTTCTTTTACTTCAGTTCCTAAATAATCTTCAGCTGTTTTCTTCATTTTTTGAAGAATCATTGCAGAGATTTCTTGAGGCGTATACAATCTTCCATCAATATCAACTCTTGGTGTGTCATTATCACCTTTTACAACATTATAAGGTACACGATCTGCTTCCATTTTAGATTCAGAATATTTGTTCCCCATAAAACGTTTAATAGAATATATAGTTTTTAATGGATTTGTAACAGCTTGACGTTTAGCAGGATCACCTACTTTTCTTTCGCCACCTTCAATAAATGCAACAATAGAAGGTGTTGTTCTTTTTCCTTCTGCATTAGGAATTACCACTGGTTCGTTCCCTTCCATTACAGAAACACACGAGTTTGTAGTTCCTAAATCTATTCCTATAATTTTACTCATAATAGTATATTTTTTGTTCTTAAATTTTTTTTAAACTTACATATTGAATTAGACAATGATTATGCCATTTAACTTTTTATGTCAAGTTGTCATAAAAGATATTTTTTTTAATTGTGTATTGTCAATATTTGCCAATTTTAATAATTTAATAAAGCGACAATTTATAGGTATATTTTTTTTCAATAAGCTATATTTACATTCTTAAAACAACTAAATATTTAATGGAGTGTATTTCTATATTTGATATGCTAAAGATTGGTATTGGACCGTCTAGCTCACATACTTTAGGCCCTTGGAGGGCTGCTGAACGTTGGATAAATCATCTTAAAAAAGAAAACACTTTTGAAGGAATTACATCAATAAAAGTTGATTTATTTGGATCATTATCATTAACAGGTAAAGGGCACGCTACTGATTTAGCTGTTATTTTAGGTTTATCAGGCCAAGACCCTGAATATATTCCTGTAACTGAAATACCAATTTTAGTAAATAACGTTAAATCCACACATAAAATAAAGTTTGGAAATAGCTATTTTATAAATTTTACACCCTCAACTGATATTGTATTTAATAAAGAATTTTTACCTTTTCATGCAAACGGTATAAAGTTTAGTGCATTTAAAAATGGAGCTGAAATTTCAATAGATACTTATTATTCTATTGGTGGTGGTTTTGTAGTTAGGGAAGAACTAATAAATGCGAAAGAAAATATTAAAATTCATAAAACATTTCCATTTCCAATAGAAAAAGCAAAAGAGCTTGAAAACTATTGTAAAGAAACCAATCTTAAAATTTCTGAAATTGTTCTTGAAAATGAACGATCATTAAGAACTGATAAAGAAATAGACTTTGAGATTGAAAGAATTTGGAATACAATGTTAGAATGTATGTATATAGGTTGCCACACCGAAGGAACTTTACCTGGTGGTTTAAATGTAAGAAGAAGAGCTTTTGACATGCATTTAAAATTGAAAGATGATATCTTATACAACAATCCTAAAGAATGGTTAATTGCTATTAGAAAAACTGAAGTAAAATTCAGACAAATTTTAAAATGGGTAAGTTGCTTTGCTTTAAGTGTAAATGAAGTAAATGCATCATTAGGAAGGGTTGTAACAGCTCCAACTAATGGAAGTGCTGGCGTAATTCCTGCTGTTTTAATGTATTATATGGTAATAGAAAATCATGATGCTAGTTTTAAAGATATAAAACAATTTTTATTAGTAGCTGGTGAAATTGGAAGTATATTTAAAAAAGGAGCTACCATTTCTGCTGCTATGGGCGGTTGCCAAGCAGAAATAGGTGTTTCATCAGCAATGGCAGCTGGTGCACTAACAGAATTATTAGGCGGAACACCTGAGCAAGTTTTAATGGCAAGTGAAATTGCAATGGAACATCACCTAGGTTTAACTTGTGATCCTATTGGTGGATTGGTACAAATACCTTGTATTGAAAGAAATGCTATGGGTGCTATAAAAGCTATTAATGCTGCAGAATTGGCGTTAGAAAGTGATTATTTAAATGCCAAAGTTCCGTTAGATAAAGTTATTTCAAGTATGTGGGAAACGGCAAAAGATATGAACAGTAAATATAAAGAAACTTCGGAAGGAGGTTTAGCAATAGGGGTTAATCTGTCAGATTGTTAAAATAATTTAAGAAAAACAAATATTATTTCTTTATATTTGGGATACATAATACTTTATTATTAATAAAAAAATTCGTTACTCATGAGTAAATTCGATGAAAAAATTGCACTTTATAAAAGTGAAATGGATAAATTAGGTCTAAAATTTGACGCTGATTTATTAACAAAAGTTACAAAAGGACTAGGTCCTTCAATCTACAAAGCAGATGCTGAAACTGTTTCGGGATCTGACAAAAAAGAATTAGCAACTGTTAAGAATAATTTCTTACTTAAAAAACTTGGTTTAGCTGATGGACCAAAATTAGATAGTGCTATTGAAACGGTTATTGAAAAAGTTGGAAAATCAAACAGAAATAAATATCGTGCAATAGTTTATTATTTATTAGTTAAAGAATTAGGACAAGAATCTAAATATTAATTAGTACTTGTTTAAAACAAAACAAAAAAAAACACCAATTTAATTGGTGTTTTTTTTTTTTACTTTTATAAATCTTCATCCATATCTTCATCTGGAATTTCATCCATTCCATCATTAGGATCATCGTAAACATCATCAAAGTTATCTTCATCAGCATCGTAATCCTCCATTGTTTCCTCTAATTTTGTGCTAATTTTAACCAAATACATAGTGTCATTAGCTGTTACTTCTACTGCTCGAACAGTTTCACCTTGTGCATTTTTAAAAGTTACAATATCTTTATAAGCATAACCGTTAGGAAATTTCTCTACTAACAAATCTAAAATATCACTTGTTAATTTGCTGTAATCTACAATTACTCTTTTCATTTTTCTAATAATTACATATTTAACAAATAAGCGAAAATTAAAGGGGCAACAATAGTTGCATCGCTTTCAATAATATATTTTGGTGTGTCAATATCTAATTTTCCCCAAGTTATTTTTTCATTAGGAACAGCTCCGGAATAAGAACCGTAACTAGTTGTAGAATCTGAAATTTGGCAGAAATAACTCCAAAATGGTGTATCAGTTCTTTCCATATCTTGATATAACATTGGTACTACACAAATTGGAAAATCACCTGCAATACCTCCTCCTATTTGAAAAAATCCGATTCCTTCTTTTGAATTTGCTGTGTACCAATCTGCCAAGAATGTCATATATTCAATTCCCGATTTCATTGTACTTGCTTTTAATTCACCTTTTAATACGTATGATGCAAAAATATTACCCATAGTACTATCTTCCCATCCTGGAACTACCATTGGTAAATTAGCTTCAGCAGCGGCAATCATCCAGCTATTTTTAGGATCAATTTCATGATATTGATCTAGCACTCCAGAAAGTACTAATTTATACATAAATTCATGTGGAAAATAACGTTCTCCTTTTTCTTCAGCATCTTTCCAAATTTTAAAAATATGCTCTTGTAAACGTCTAAAAGCTTCTTCTTCTGGTATACAAGTATCAGTAACTCTGTTTAATCCTTGTTCTAATAAATCCCACTCTTCTTTTGGCGTTAGATCTCTATAATTTGGAACTCTTTTATAGTGAGAATGCGCAACCAAATTCATAATATCTTCTTCAAGATTTGCACCTGTACAAGATATTATTTGCACTTTATCTTGTCTAATAATTTCCGCAAATATTTTTCCTAATTCTGCAGTACTCATAGCACCAGCTAATGAAACCAGCATTTTTTTACCCGATGCTAATTGGTTTTCATATTCTTTAGCGGCATCTACAACTGTAGCTGAATTAAAGTGTAAATAATATTTTTCAATAAATTGGGAAATTGCTCCTTTGTTACTCATAATCTTCGTCTTGAAATTTGGAATTTTTATTATTTGGCTCTGAGAAACCACTTTCGTTTTCATAATCATCTTCATCTGCATTATCAAACTTATAACTTAACATTTTATAGTATAGTTTTGAAGCCAAATAACTAGAAGCTTTATCGTTTTCATTTGGGCAAAGATCTGTTAAATCTAACCCTACTACATTTTTTTCTTTAAATAATTTTTGAAGAAACTCTAATGTTTCATACCAGAATAAACCACCTGGTTCAGGGTAACTAGTAGATCTAACTAAAGACATATCTAATGCGTTTAAATTAAATGATAAAAACACGTTATTAGTCATTAAATCAATGGCATTTTCCATCCAATAATCATCACTAACCATTTCATGAGCATAAAAAGTTTTATCTTCATCAACTATGGTTTTTTCTATGGCATCCATGCTTCTAATACCAATTTGTATTAAATTAGTTGTTTGGCTAGCATCTGAAAGCGCACAAGCATGGTTGTAAGTAGATCCTTCAAATTCTTTTCTAACATTTGCATGTGCACCAATATGAACAACCGTTAAATTATCAAAACACTCATTAAATGCTCTAATTGAACCTATTGAAATAGAATGTTCTCCACCAACTAGTGTTACAAATTTATTTTTTCTGATATATTCTTTAGTAGTTGCGTGCACAGATCTCACCATTTTTTCGGCAGATGAAGTGTCTACAACATCCTCTGCTAAAAATATTCCGTTTTTATATACTTCAGAATCTGTTTCTACATCATACAATTCCATGTTTTCTGATGCTTCTAAAAACGCTTTTGGTCCATTAACGGCACCTTTTTGCCAGTTAATTGTTCCATCAAAAGGAACAGAAATTAATACAACCTTTGATGTATCTAATTTAGCATATTTTTCAGGTATTCCTGCGTAAGTTCTTTTATTCATAACCTAATATCTTTAAAAAGTCGCTTGCTGTTTGTTTTTCTTTAAATACTTTATATTCTAATTTTCCTTCGTTATTTTTTGATATAATTACGTGTTTTGGTTGTGGAATTAAACAGTGTTGTAAACCTCCGTAACCTCCTATTGATTCTTGATATGCGCCTGTATTAAAAAATCCTAAATACAGCGGTTTCTCTTCTTTATAGGCTGGTAAATATATGGCATTTATATGTTGCTCGGAGTTGTAATAATCATCACTATCACAGGTTAAACCTCCTAATAAAACTCTTTCATAAACATCATTCCAACGGTTTAAAGGTAATAAAATAAATCGTTTATTTATAGCCCAACTATCTGGTAATGTTGTAATAAACGATGAATTTATCATATTCCATCGTTCTCTATCATTTTGTTTCTTTTGATACAATACTTTGTAAATAGCTCCGCCACTTTCTCCAACAGTATAACTACCAAATTCAGTAAAAATATGTGGAACCTGAACTTCTGCATCATCACAAGCATCTTTAATTTGACATATGATTTCATCTACCATATAATCATAATCGTAATTAAATCCTAAGGAATTTTTAATTGGAAAACCTCCTCCTATATTTAAACTATCTAATGATGGACAAATGCGTTTTAAGCTAATGTAAACTTTCATACATTTACTTAATTCATTCCAATAATAGGCATTGTCTTTTATACCTGTATTGATAAAGAAATGTAGCATTTTTAAGTTTACCTTATGGTTGTCTTTTACTTCTCTTCTATAAAAATCTACAATGTTTTTATATCCAATTCCAAGGCGAGAGGTATAAAACTCAAATTTAGGTTCTTCTTCAGAAGCAATTCTAATTCCAATATTAATTTTTTTCTTTACACCTTCAGTTAGTAATCCAATTTCTTCATAATTATCAATAATTGGAATACAGTTTTTGTGTCCACTATTAATTAAATTTTGAATTTTAGTTACATATTCTTCACGTTTAAAACCATTACATAACACATAGGTTTTATCGGTAATTTTACCATCTTTTTTTAGGTTTTCAACTATATCAATATCTATTGCAGATGATGTTTCAATATGGATATCATTATTTAGAGCTTCATCTAATATATGTTTAAAATGAGAACTTTTTGTGCAATAGCAATAGTTGTATTTAGCTTTATATTTATGCTTTTTCATTGCTCTTTCAAACATTGATTTTGCATTTTGTATATTCTCGCTAATTTTTGGTAAGTATGTAAATTTTAAAGGTGTTCCAAAGTCTTCTGCCAATTTCATCATATCAATATCATGAAAATGTAAGTTTTTGCTGGAATCTATTTTAAATTCTTCTTGTGGAAAATCGAAAGTTTGATTTATTAAATCTATATATTTTGTATTCATTTAGTATTTTTAATTTAACATTTAATAACGCTGCCAAAAATGGCTTTTATTAAGTTCTTTAAAGTAAGGTTCTAACTACACTCTTATTACCAAATAAGTTTTTTTAAACCTTACAACTTTTAACGGGTTGTAGAACTTTAAAATGTGGTTAAAAGAACTCATTAAATCTTTTAATCTGCTTGTTATATATTATTAAATTTTTTCACTCAAAAGCTTTTAAATCAATGTTTTAAAACTTAAAACCTTTTACTCTTTAAATGTTTACAAAAACATGGGAACAAACTTATATAAAAAATCAATACAAACTAAAAAAAATATGTAATTATCTTGTAAAAACTAACTCCTTTTCTGAAGATAAATTTGAATCAAAAGCATAACCTTCCAAATTAAATCCCTTTAAATCTTCTATGTTTTCTATTGAATTATCAATAATATATCTTACCATTAAACCTCTTGCTTTTTTAGCAAAAAAACTTATAATTTTTAGTTTACCATCTTTGTAATCTTTAAAAACAGGAGTAATAATTTTAGCATTTAACAATGCTGGTTTTATAACTTTAAAATATTCATTGCTGGCTAAATTAATAAAAACCTCATTGTTTACCAATTCTTCATTTAATTGATGGGTAATTTTTTTATCCCAAAATTGATACAAATCCTTTTTTGAACCTACAGTTAATTTAGTTCCCATTTCTAATCTATATGGCTGAATTAAATCTAATGGCTTAAGCAATCCATATTGACCTGATAAGATTCTTAATTTACTTTGAAGTTCATCTAATTTTGAAATTGGCAAATTATATGCATCTATACCAATATACACATCGCCTTTAAATGCATAAATTGCCTGACGAGCATTTTCTAAATTAAATGGTAACTGCCAATCTTGATTTCGTTGCCAGTTTAATTCACCTAAGTTTGAAGAAATACTCATTAATTCGCTTAATTTTTTTGGCGATTTCTTTTTTAAAACAGCGTTTAATTTTGCTGCTTCATCTAAAAAAACTCCTTGAGTATAGTTATTAGTTGGTAATTGTGTTTCAAAATCTAATGATTTTGCTGGCGAGATTACTATTTTCATTTTTTAATTCTTTTTCAAATTTAAAATTAACGTAATTGATTAATAAAACTTTGCATTTTTTCAAATAATAAAGCTACATGATAACCATCCATTAAAGAGTGATGTACTTCAACAGAAAATGGTATTTTTTTTGTGTTATTTTCTTCAAAAACTTTGCCAAAGATAATTTTTGGAATTCCCATACCTGCTTCATCTCCTTTTCTTGCATGTTTTATTCCTGTAAAAGAAATCCAAGGTAATGTAGAGCAATGCACAACACCTAATAACTCTTCATTAGGTTCAAAAACAATTCCTTTTTTATGATTTTCTATTACCTGTTTTCCTTGTATATCAAATTCAAAAATTGACTCTTGATATTTAAAGTGACAAAAAGAAAATGTTTTATTATCATTTAACACTGTTGATCCAATATCAACACTATTAAACAAATAAACTTGGTTATTAAAAATACGAAGTTTAAATTCTAAAATTTCATTTATACATTTTATAGCTACAAATAAATTGGCTAAAGAAAATGATAATTGATGTTTTTTACAATATGTATATAAATTGTGAACTTCAAGAGTTGCTGTAATATTAAAAAAGGGATCTTGGTACGTTTTAAAAAAATCGTATTGCGGTTTTCTATCCCAATTTTCAACATCAAATTTATCCATTGTGATCATCTGGCTGATTAATTGTATAAGCTCTCCATTTTTCTAAACAATCTACCATATCTTGAGGTATTTCCGAATTAAATCGCAAATATTCTTTGGTAGTTGGGTGTTCAAAACCTAAGGTTTTTGCATGTAACGCTTGGCGTGGCAACACTTTAAAGCAGTTTTCTACAAATTGTTTGTATTTTGTAAAAGTTGTTCCTTTTAAAATTAAATTTCCACCATAACGCTCATCATTAAAAAGAGTATGCCCAATATGTTTAAAATGCGCTCTAATTTGATGTGTTCTACCTGTTTCTAATTTACATTGAACTAAGGTAACGTAGTTAAAACGCTCTATTACTTTAAAATGTGTAATTGCTGGCTTTCCAAAATCACCTTCAGGAAAAACATCCATTTGCAATCTGTTTTTAAAACTTCTGCCAATATGCCCTTCTATTCTACCTTCATCTTCTTCAATATTTCCCCAAACTAATGCATAGTATAAACGCTCTGTACTTCTATCAAAAAATTGTTTAGATAAATGTGCCATGGCAAATTCTGTTTTTGCAACCACTAATAACCCACTTGTATCTTTATCAATTCTATGCACCAATCCTGGGCGTTCGTTAGAATTAGTTGGTAAATTTTCTATATGATGAATTAAACCATTTACCAACGTACCGCTGTAATTACCGTGACCTGGATGTACAACCATTCCTGGTGGTTTATTTACAACAATTACCTCGTTATCCTCATAAATTATATCTAAAGGAATATCTTCAGCCACCAATAAATTTTCATGTGGTGGATGCGCCAAAACTACTCTAACAACATCATTGGGTTTTACCTTGTAATTTGGCTTTACAGGCACTTCATTTACTAAAACATTCCCTGCTCTGGCAGCTTGTTGCACTTTGTTACGCGTTGCATTTTCAATAAAATTCATTAAAAATTTATCTACGCGCAAAGGAACCTGACCTATACTGGCAACATATTTAAAATGTTCGTAAAACTCTTCCTGTTCTGCTAATTCTTCTGTATCAATCATCAACTTAAAATTCTATTTCTTCAGAAACTTCTTCTGAACTTTCTTCTTGTAGTTCTTCTCCTTCATTTCCATCACCTAGTTTTAATTTAATTAGTGAGTTTTTTGGAATTTTAGTTCCAGTTTTAACTTCACTTCCATTAAATAATAATCCTCTAACAACATCTTTAGCAATATCGTTTACATACACTGCCGCTGTATCCACTCTAAAGCCAATAGCCAATAATTGCGATAACGCTTGTCGTTTTGTTTTACCATACAACTCTGGCATTTCAATATTTGGGTATCTCGATGGGTTTAAAGTTAAATATATTTTTCTGTTTTCTTTTACAAACTGACCTGCTTCTGGACTTTGTTCTATTACAGATTTTGCAGGATAATCCGGATTAAAACTAGCCGAATCTATCACTTCAAAATTCAAATCAATATTTTCCAACACTTCTTCTGCTTCAGCTAAGCTCATTTTTTCCAAATTTGGAACTTCAATTTTCTGATTATGATTGGTTGAAAATTTCAACCACTGAACTACTAAAACGGCAAAAACTAAAAATGCAACAAAAGCAATAATTAACTGCCTTAGAAATGATTTTGATTTAATAAATTGAATAACACTCATTTTCTTGAATAAATTTTTGCGCAAAGATACAATATATCTGTTTAAATGTAGAAGTGTTTAATTGTGGAATTGTTAATATTTAATTGTCTTAATCTTCCAACTTTTAAACTTTAAACTTTCAAACTTTCAACTTTTAATAGTAAGTTTGTACTTAAAGACATTACTATAAAATGAAAAAAAATATTGCCATAATAATGGGTGGTTACTCTTCGGAAGTTGAAATTTCTTTAAAGAGTGGAAATGTTGTTTACACCAATTTATCTAAAGAAAAATACAATCCGTACAGAGTTCATATTTTAAAAAACAAATGGGTTGCTTTAGACGATTTAGCAAATGAATACCCAATTGATAAACACGATTTTTCTTTTAAACTTGAAGGAAAAAAAATAACTTTTGATTGTGTTTTTAATGCCATTCACGGAAATCCTGGTGAAGATGGAACTATTTTAGCCTATTTTAAATTAATTGGGTTAAAACATACATCGGCGCCATTCTACCAAATGGCCTTAACTTTTAATAAAAGAGATTGTTTAAGTGTTGTAAAACAATATGGTATAAAAACTGCCGATTCTTATTATTTAGATAAAGGAAATGCTATAAATGTAGATGAAATTATTGCAAAAGTAGGCTTGCCTTGTTTTGTAAAACCAAACAATGCTGGCTCAAGTTTTGGAATTTCTAAAGCTAAAACAAAAGAGGACATATTACCTGCTATTGAAATTGCATTTAAAGAAGATTCTCAAATTTTAATTGAAGCATTTTTAGATGGTCCAGAAATTACCATTGGAGTTATACAATATAAAGGAGAAACAACTGTGTTGCCAATGACAGAAATTGTTAGTGAAAACGACTTTTTTGATTACGAAGCTAAATATTTAGGCAAATCTAAAGAAATTACGCCTGCCAGAATTTCTGACGAAATGCACAACAAATTAGCAAAAAACGCCAAAAAAGTATACGAAATACTAAATATGAGTGGTTTTTCTAGAAGCGAATATATAATTGTAAATAACGAACCTCATTTTTTAGAAATGAACACCGTACCTGGAATGACAACCGCAAGTATAATTCCACAACAAGCTGCAGCAGCAGGAATAAGTTTATCTGAACTTTTTGATAACGCTATAGAAATGGCATTAAAAAACGAACTATGAGACGCGTAATATTTCCAGGATCTTTTGATCCAATTACATTAGGTCACGTTGATATAATTAACAGGGCTTTACCTTTATTTGATGAAATAATTATTGCAATTGGAATAAATTCTGATAAAACTTATATGTTTTCTTTAGAAGATAGAATTAGGTTTATTAAAGAACATTATGCTAATGAACCTAAAATTTCAGTAGACACCTATACCGGTTTAACAATTGAATTTTGTAAAAAAATAAATGTCGATTTTATTTTAAGAGGTTTACGGAATCCTGCCGATTTTGAGTTTGAAAAAGCAATTGCCCAAACCAACAGAAAAATGTCTAGTATTGAAACTGTATTCTTACTAACCTCCGCAAAAACTTCTTTTATTAGTTCTAGCATTGTACGAGATATTTACAGATACGGTGGTGATATTTCGGGTTTTGTACCAGATAGTGTTATAAAAAAATAATTTATTGGATTTAAATTCAAAAAATATTCAATTACAATTTGAAGGTTTTTGTAAAACACCTTCTCTTTGGAAAAACGATGCTATTTTTAATTTACATCAATTTAAATTTAAAAACCATTTAACAAC
>NZ_JBFHHX010000082.1:0-15608 GCF_041596795.1 Lutibacter sp. | reverse complement strand
TGAAGAAGCACAGGTTTTTGCTATAAGCTCACCTATTTTAAAATATAAGGGGTTAACAGTAAATGTAGAATTACCTCAAAGTTTATGGTATACTAACCAATCAAGTACGATACAAAGCATAGCTATAGATTTTAATGATGGTTCTGGTTATGTACATATTACATTTGGTAATAACTATAGTTTAGTGTATACTAAGGAAGGAGTTTATGACTGGGTTTATAAATTAACTCTTTCTAATGGTCAAGTACTTTATAGCTATAGTAAAATAATTATTGAAGAAACTGCACCGACTAAATTATGGATTAATAGAAGTGTATATTAAAATTATTTTTTATGAAAACATATTTAAAATTTATTTTATTGGTAATACTATTTACAAGTTGTGATAAAGATGATACACCTAAAGATCCAATAGACCAGTTACCAGAAGCTACACAAACAGGGGAAAATACTATTGGATGTTTGGTAAATGGAGAAGCTTTTACAGATAGTGGATTAATGGTTAACTTTTATCAAAAAGTAGATGGAAAGTACAACCTTGTTATTAATTGGGACGATGGGACAAATATAGCTTCCAGAGACGGACAGTTGGTTTTAGTACAAATTAAAGAAATTCAAGAAAACTATACTTATATTCTGAATTATAGTGATTATGCAGATGGGGACTTTATTGGAGGTTCGGCAACATTTACAACTAATATGCCTGATCTTGAAGGTCAATATGAAACGAATAAAAACTACACAGGTCAAATATATTTTACAAGATTTGATTCAGAAAATCAAATTATGTCAGGAACTTTCTCTTTTGAAGCAGAAGAAATACTTTTTGGAGGAAGTGTTTCAATAACTGATGGACGATTTGATTTAACATTTACAAAATAAAATTATTATGAAAAAAATTATACAAATATTAACCTTTTTATGTGTATTTAATATCTATGCTGATGTTCCTTATGATACAATTTATGTTCAACCTATAATAGCAACTAAAGCTTATTTAGGGGAGTTTGGAACTGCAACTTTGCAAATTGATGATGCTGGAGGTGATGGTTTTATTACAAAACATAACAAACCTAACAAATAATGATAATCTGTTAGATTTTTTTATACCTCCTTTAAAAAACCATAAAAAAATTAAACGCTAGTATTTGTATTTTAATCCATTTTATTTTTTAGGATATTTACAATAACCCTATGTAATACAAACACTTATATTACACTACCTTTTGGTTCTTTACTAATTATTTGTTATTTTTAAACGGTTTATCTTTAAATCTTTATTCTAAATAAATTAGAAATTAAAAGACTAATATTCATTATTCTTTTAAAAAATACCTCGTTATAAATCCTCAAAGCTTTAGTAGTATTAATTCATTTTATAAAATGAAAAATACCCCTTTTAAAACAAAAATGAAATAACTCCAAATTAATAACTAATAAAACAAAACATTATGGACAGAAAAGATTTTTTAAAAGTTACAAGTGCAATGAGTGTAGGATTATTTGCAGTTCCCAATATTACATTTGGCAAAGAGATGATTAAATTAAATACAAAATCGCCCAAAATTGTACGGAACGGAGATGGGAAAAAAATAAATGTTATAGGTGATATACAAACCTTTAAACTAACTGGAAAAGACACTGGAGGCTTATTTACTCTTATTGAAGAAGAAAATGAACCCGGTGTAGGAATTCCACCACACGTTCATTCAAACGAAGATGAAGTTTTTAAAGTTATAGAAGGTGAAATGGAATTAACAGTGGGAGATACAACTACCGTATTAAAAGCAGGCGATTTAGCTTTTGGACCAAGAGGAATTCCACATTCGTGGAAAATTATTGGAGATAAAAAAGCAAAAGTTATTTTAAGTGTTTTCCCTTCAGGGATTGAAAACATGTTTGAAGAATTAGGAAATTTACCACCAGGCCCACCAAATTTTGCAATTGTTAGTGAAATTTGTGGTAGGTATGGAGTTGAATTTATTAAATAGTTTTTTTTGAAACCCAAGTATGGTTAACAATTTACAAAAAAATATATGGTAACTCTAGGTGCTCTAATATTTAAAATATAAAATCCTGTTAGATTTTTTTAATCTGATAGGATTTTTTACTATAGAGTTTTGCGTTAAGGATTGAGCGGTTTGTTTGAGCTCTTTTTTGGTTGATTTTTAAAACAAAAAAAGCGAGTAGTGAAAGCCTGACCCAAAGGGGAACGCCCAAAAAAAATTAAAAGAAAAACCAGCCGTGACAACCAGCCACAGCTCCAAAAATGGTTATTAAACTTAAAAGTAACAATACCCAATGTGCTTTGTGCATAAAATTGAAGGTTTTTTCTGGATTTTTAGTGGCGTACTTTTTAAATAGCTTATGTAATACAAATGGCTCTAAAATATACAATACAACCGTAAAAAGCACCCAAACTAGTACCATTGTATGAAACCACCAATAACGCGGCTCTAAAAAACGATTCCAGGCATTTAAAGCATATACCATATAAAAACCAGAAATACCGGTTATAAGTGTTGTTATTTTGGCTTGTAGGGCAAATCTTCCTTCTATCTTTTCGAAGGTTTCTATTTGCTCTTCTTTAGATTTCATTTGTTTTACTGCCGGAATAATTACTGTTGTAACCATAGCAACACCGCCAATCCATAAAACAACAGCTAAAACATGTAAAACTCGAGCTAAGGTAAAATATTCCATACTAAAAAAATTTAATATTGCGTATACGTATGCACACTTGTTTTGGCTACTGGTAAATAGTTTACGCCAAACCAACACACCAATAAAACCACAAATGCCAAGGCTAAAATGGTAAGTGCTTGTTTACTATTATTTACATGAAAATGGCGGTAATGAATGTAAATTAAATAACCCATCCAAGTTAAAAATGCCCAAACTTCTTTTGGATCCCAAGTCCAATAGTGTCCCCAAGCTTCTTTTGCCCAAAGTGCACCAAAAAGTAACCCTAAGGTTAAAAATGCAAAACCTATATACACTAGGTTATCGGCTAGTTTTAGGGTTTCTATATTAAAATTTCCTTTATAATTATCGTACCATCCTTTTATGGCTACAATACTTGATGCCGCTAAAACTGCGTACGAAAATAAATAAACCAATACGTGTGGTATAAACCACGGACTTTGTAAGGCTGGCATTAGGGTTTTTGAGTAGGTTTCTGGATTTAAATAATTAATTACCAAAAACATACTTGCCATTACAAAGCTGTAGGCTAAAAACCATTTATATTTCCAACGAATATAAGTTACAAAACCAATTAGTGGTAAAAATGTTGCGTACCACAAACGTGTTTCTCCTAAGGTTCGCATTGGTGGACGATCTAACTCAAGCCATAATTTTACAACAAATAAAATCATTACTGCCCAACCTATTAAAAATGCCGAAGTTGCAAATTTAAATGCTGATTGCTTTTTATAAGAAACAACTAAAAACACTAAACCTATAACCCAAAAGGCTACTATTATTGAACTATATAAAGGAAAGTCTATCCAGGTCATTATTCTTTATTTTTAGTTATTTTATTTCCCATCCAAAACATATATATAGCACCTGCAATCATCATAAAAATTCCGATATAGATTAGCGGTAACCAAGGATCTTTTACAAGCTCTAAAACGCTTAAATTACTCCATTTTCCCATTTTATCATCGTAGCTAAGCTGGTAAATTTTCCAGCCTTTGTATTTAAAAGGTTTGTTAACTTCTAAAACGGTGCTTATACGTTCTCCTTCTTGGGTTAAAATATCAATATCTGAACTAAATTTCTTTACTTCAGGAATGGTCATTACTACAGAGTAATCTTCGCTAATTTTCAACGATTCGTAAGGGTAACGGAAACTACCACTGCTTATCCAAGCATTTTGTATAGAATCGTTTTCAATATTTTTTACCGTAATTTTTGCCGCTGGTGGTGAACCAATTTCGTTTACAGCTTCGTATCGCATTCCAAAACGAATGGCATTTGGCAAAAATTCATCAATTTTTACTTCAAAATTATGGAAATAGTACGTTTCTCCTTTTTCAACTAGGTATAGATTTTTTCCATCATTATGGGCAATATTTCCTGTTTTATTATCAACCAATGCTAATTTTGGATTGTATTCATCAATTATAAAATCTTTTAAATAAAAGGCAAAAGGCAATTCAATTTCATTTCTATTGCCATCGGTAGCAATAAAACTAGGTTTGTTTTCGTAAACATTTATAGATAAACGCTGTAAATCACCGGTTCCTAACATTCCTGCAGTTAAGGCTAAAAATAACCCTGTGTGATTTAAAATAAAACCAAAATTAGCCCATTTAAATTGTAAAATTCTTTTTATTGAAATTAAGCCTAAACAGGTTAAAAACTGAAATAGAATTAATAAAAACGCCCAATTGCTGGTAATGCGATTTAATCCAAGATTATTAATAATATTATTTTCTGATGGAATTTGCGGGATGATTCCCATTATCATTACCAAAAAAGTAATTAATGTAATAGATGAAATTGATGCTGGAACTTTAGTTAACCAACGAACAATTTGCGAATTTGTAAACCATTTATATGCTACAAAAAGCAGTAAAACATATCCTATTAAAAAAACTACATTGTAAGGATATGATAAGGTAAAAGCATTATTTGAAGTAGAAAATACTTCTAAAAACAGCCCTGTAACTATAAGTCCAATTCCTATAAAAAAAGATTCAACATAACCCCACGGATTTTCCCAAAGATTGCGCTGTATTTGTGGTTGATTTTTATTCATATTTTTGTTAAATGCTTTAATTTGTTAAAATTTAATAGCCTAAAATTGAAAGCATTTTAAGGGCATAACGTTTTCCGAGTTCTCTATAACCTTCGGAATTAAAATGAACATCATCAGAGGTTACACCACAGCCATCTGAAGAAATAATGTGTGCAGTTGGTATTACTTGTGGTAAGGTTCCAATTATTGCATTCATACTTGCACATTTACCATTTTGATTTTCGTGAACAACTTCTCCAGCTAATAAAGGTACTTCATTGGCATTTAAAGATAAATCTTGAAGTATATTGTTATACACTTTTTGTACATACAAAGGCCAATCACTATTTCCTGTATTGGTTTCACCTTGATGCAACAAAATACCTTTAATTACGCCGTCTTTTTGTGCTAATTTAGCAAGTTCTATTAAACGTTGGTAAGGGTTTCCGCCGTAGGCTTCAATTTTATCAGTAAACCACTTTTCATTATACGTAGTATCAAAATCTTGATATATGTCTTTATCAAATAATCGAATATCACAACCACCTATTGCAACATTAATAACGCCCACTTTAATACTATCTGGTAGTTTTTCTACCATTGTTCTTCCAAAATAATCGGAAGGAGAAAGTCCGGACCAACATTGACTTAAAGGTGGAGTTGCTGCATACCAATTTCCAGTTGTACGCTCTAAATTAGGACAATTGGTGCTTTGCATCATTAAAAAACGACTATCAACAGATTTGTCTTGTTCTTCAATATCGCCTTGACCTTCCATGTTTGATTGCCCAAAACATAAATAAATTTGAAAATTAGAATTTTGTGAAAACATAACTGAAGTCCCTAAATTGATTCCTATTACTAGCAATAGTACAGTAATTTTATTAAATTTTTTCATAGTATTTTATAATTAGTTGTTTTTAAAAAATTTAAAGAAAAAAATCAATTTTAATAAAAATGCTTCTGAAAAGAATATCAGAAGCATTTTACTATTTGGGTGCTGATAATTTTGCCAAACACCTAATTTGTTAACTAATATTTAGCTTCTCTTGCTTTAGCGGCTTCCTTCCATTTTGGTAATAATTCTTTTTTGAAAGTAGCTTTTTCAGCTTTTAGTTTTTCCATATCTAAACCGATGAATTTTTGAGCAGCTTCTTTTGTTTCAATTGAAGGATAAGGAACTTCGCCTTTAAACCCTAATTGCACTAATAATTTTGCTAATTTAATTCTGGTTTCTTGTGTAATATCAATACCTTTTCCAAGAACTCTTCCAAGCTCTACAGGTGCGTGAAAAGATCCACCATGAGATGCTGCAACATAATCCCAACGCCATTGTCCTAAACGAATTCCGTGTAAAATATCTTTCATTTGAGCTTCTGTTGCTCCTAATTCCCAAGCTTTACCAGCTTCAACGTGTGCACGTACTAATAAACGCTCTAATTGATCTCTGTTTCCAATAATACGATCTTGATTATCAAAAACGTTTTTAATTAATTCGTCTTTATCTTCTCTATGGCAAACTTGACAAGAATTAGCTACATTGTTTAAAGGAGATTGAATGTGGTGATCTGTAAATTTTTGTCCACCTTCAGTTTTATAAGGCATATGACAATCTGAACAAGAAACGCCACGTTTTGCATGAATACCCATTTGGTATGTTTCGTAACCTGGATGTTGTGCTTTTAACATTGGTGCTCTACTAATTTGGTGTGTCCAATCGCTAAACCCAATATTGTCGTAATATTTTTCCATATCTTCAACTGTTTGCCCATCATCCCAAGGGAAAACTAAATAAGGAATTCCTTCTTTACCAGGTATATCTTTATTAAAATAATACTCAACGTGACATTGTGCACAAACCAACGTACGCATTTCATTATGAGTTGCTTTTGTAATATCTTTTCCTTGACGTTGGAATGCTTCAATTAAAGCTGGCTGAGTAATAGTTAATTTCATCGATTTTTCATCGTGACAGTTTGCACAACCAATAGGGTTTACAATTTGTTCACCTTTACTTGCCCATTTACCTTTGTAATAATCATCTACACCAATTTCATTAATTAAACGAGGTACATCTGGAGATTTACAGGTCCAACAAGTAGATGGCATTGGTCCATCATCTGGCCCTGTTGGTCCACCTGTACGTAATGTATTTCTTACATCATCTACAGCATAAACGTGACCACGACCTTGATTATAATCTTTAGAAAAACCATATCCTGCCCAAAGTACCACTAAACGTGGATCTTCTTCTAACATATCAATCATGGCATTTCCATTATATTTAGAACGAAAAGTAGTATCTGCAGTTTGATAGTAAGATTGAAATTCTCGAGGGAAATTTTCTCCCCAAACTTCATTTCTTGGCTCTAATTTATTAATTTTTTTAAGCGGAGTATATGCAAACTTCGCCTCCATTTTTCGAGTTGTTATAGACGACACTAAAAGTCCTAACAAAAACACAATTACTAACGATGCTAAAAAAAGCACCCAGTTTTTCCACGGTTTTCTTGTATTACTCATCTTTATTATCTTTTTTATTATCTGATTCTTTTAAATATTTAGCTAACCAATCTGGTACGGTTTCTTGATGTTCTTCAGGTATTTTTCCATAATATTTTACCGAAGATAAACTGTGTACACTTCCGTGCGGAACTTCTTGATGACATTCCCAACATTTACGTGTAGTTCTTAGTTCTTTATGATCTTCAACTGTTGCTGTTAAAGCAGCATCTGTAACTTGATCTTCGTGACAACGAATACAATTACTTTGAACAACTTCTACCCCAGCCTCTTTCATTCTAATTACCTCGGGCTCACCTCTTGTGGTAAACACTGACGCATGATACAAACCATCTTTTGCTTTAAATAAATATTTTTTGAAAAAATTATCTTGCGGAACGTGGCAATCGTTACAAGTAGCCCACTCTCTATGAGAACTATTTTGCCAAGTTGTATATTGCGGTGTCATAACATGGCAATTTGCACACGTTTTTGGATCGTCTGATAAATACGATACCGCTTTTGACTCTATCATTGCATATAAAGTAAGACCAGTTATAGCTCCCAATAAAATAATAACAGGTACAAGCCATTCTTTTGGTGGAATTAAAATTCTTAATAGTCTTTTCATATTCTTTAAAAATTTAAAAAAGATTTAAGGATAACTTTATCCTATTAACCAATCTAGTTGCAAATTTTAGTATTTTTTTAACTTTAAACTATGACAAAAGTCATAGTTGTTACAAAACAACTAAAAAAATACTCTTTTATCTTATTTTATGCTAAATAGGTTTCATTTTGAAAACAGTGGTTGTTTTCAATTTTTAAAAAAATGGTACAATTTATAAAACTTGAAAAAGAATTAAGGATTGAAAGTTTGTTGGAGTTTTATAGTTGTAAAAAAGCACTTTTAAAAAGTGAGTAACTAAAGCTTAACCCAAAGTTAATAAGCCTGTCTGTAGCATACTTTACTAAGCAAAAGACAGGCTAACAAACAATTTAAATTTTAAGGTGCCGGATTTGGTTGTAAACTTTGAATAGTATCTATTTCTTCTAATGTTTCAGCAGATAGTTCCACGTGAATACTACTAATATTTTCTTTTAACTGTTGTAGTGTTGTAGCGCCAATAATATTAGCTGTTAAAAATTCTCTTTGATTTACAAATGCTAAAGAAAGCTGTGTTAAGCTAATTCCCAATTTTGTAGCTAATTCTAAATATTTTTTCGTTAAAAATTGTGCTTGTGGATTGCTATAACGGTTGTATTGAGGAAATAATTTTATACGTGAATTTTCTGGTAGTTGACCGTTTAAATATTTACCAGAAAGCGTACCAAATGCCAAAGGTGAATAGGCAAGCAAACCAACCTTTTCACGCATAGCAACTTCGGCCAAATTAATTTCAAACAACCTGTTTAATAAAGAATATGGATTTTGAATGGTTTTACAGCGCGTTAAATTGTTTATGGAACTTTCTGAAAGCTGACGCATTAAACCCCAAGAAGTTTCATTAGAAACACCGTAATGACGAATTTTACCTTCTTTAACCAATCCATCTAAAGATTCAATAACTTCTTTAAAATTATCTTCCCAAGCTTCATTTGAGTTGTGTTTATAATTTCTTTTTCCAAAAAAATTAGTATTTCTTTCCGGCCAATGAAGTTGATAAACATCTACATAATCGGTTTGTAAGCGTTTTAAACTATTATTTACAGCCTCTAAAATAATAGGTTTTGAAAACTCCATATTTTCTCTTATATAACTAAAATAGTCACTTGGACCAGCTATTTTAGTTGCAATTACCAATTTTTCTCTTTGCTGATTTTTTAACCAACTACCAATAATTCTTTCGGTGCTTCCTTGTGTTTCTTTTCTGCCAGGAACTGAATATGCTTCGGCAGTATCAATAAAATTAACACCTTGTTCTACGGCGTAATTTAGTTGTTCATGACCTTCTTTTTCGGTGTTTTGTTCACCAAATGTCATAGTTCCTAAGCAAATTTTACTAACTTTTATAGTGGTATTTGGTATGTTTGAGTAAATCATTTTAAAAATGGTTGAAAGGTTGAAAGGTTGAAGGGTTTAAAGTTAGCAAATAGCTATTAAATTATAGTTTGAAATGTAATAAAATTATAGTTTGAACAATTTTATTGAATATAAAAACTTAGTAAGTTTTGAAGCCTTTACTAATTTGTAAAAGTAATAAAACAAGACGATAAAAAACCGCCTCAGGTTTTGAGGCGGCTTATTTTTTTAGTTTAAAAATGTATTAGGTTATTAACTTTTAAACCCTTCAACCATTAAACTTTTACACTTTTATTATTTTAAAATAGCATCAATACCTGGTAAAACTTTACCTTCTAAGCTTTCTAACATTGCTCCACCACCGGTTGATACGTAACTTACTTTGTCTTCAAAACCAAATTGTTTTACCGCTGCAACTGAATCTCCTCCTCCAACTAGTGAGAAAGTTCCATTTTTTGTAGCATTTGCAATAGAATTTCCTAAAGCAATTGTTCCTCCAGTAAACGTTTCCATTTCAAAAACACCTAACGGACCATTCCATAAAATAGTTTTAGATTCGTTTACAATTTTATCAAATAATTCTCTAGATTTTGGACCAGCATCTAAACCTTGCCATCCGTCTGGAATATTATTTATATCACAAACTTTCGTATTTGCATCGTTGCTAAAAGCATCTGCAGCAATCACATCAACAGGAATATGAACCTGAACTCCTTTTGCTTTTGCTTGTTTTAAAATATCTAATGCTAATTCTTGTTTATCATCTTCACAAATAGAATCACCAATTTTACCACCTAGAGCTTTTACAAATGAAAAACTCATACCACCACCAATAATTAAGTGATCTACTTTATCTAAAATATTTTCGATAATTGTAATTTTTGAAGAAACTTTTGATCCTCCTAAAATTGCTAATACAGGCTTCTCACCTTCTTCTAATATTTTTTTAAGACTGATGATTTCTTGTGCTAATAACGCTCCAAAACATTTAGCTTCTGGGAAAAATTTAGCCACAATTGTTGTAGATGCGTGCGCTCTATGGGCTGTACCAAATGCATCATTTACATATACATCTCCTAATTTTGCTAATTTACCAGCAAAAGCATCGTCTCCAGCTTCTTCTTCTTTGTAAAAACGTAAGTTTTCTAATAATAGAACTTCACCCATTTTTAAATCTGCAGCAGCATTTTCGGCAATATCACCAACACAGTCTGAAGCAAATTTTACTTGTACGCCAATAATTTCTGTAACTTTATCAACAATATGTTTTAACGAATATTTATCTTCAACACCTTTTGGACGACCTAAATGCGACATTAAAATTACGGCTCCACCATCTTCTAAAATTTTAATAATAGTAGCTTTTGCTGCTTCAATTCTTGTTGCGTCTGTTACGTTAAAATTCTCATCTAAAGGAACATTAAAATCTACACGGATTAATGCCTTTTTACCTTTAAAATTTATATCATTTATTGTTTTCATAATTCTATTAGATTAATATTACAAATATAAGTGAAAAATATAGGAATGCATTTAGTTTTTTACGAAAGCGATTTCAGGCTAAATATTATAAACTGAATTAATTTAAAAATTAAAAAAATGTTTTACTTTCGCTTTAATGAAGTTTTCTGAAATTTTAGGTCAAGAATATTTAAAAAGCCATTTAATAAAATCTACGGATAATGGCAGAATTTCCCATGCTCAATTATTTGTAGGTAAAGAGGGTTCAGGCGTTTTACCTATGGCAATTGCATATGCCCAATATATTTTAAGTTATAATAGCTTAGATAAAGAGGCTAGTGAATTAAAATGTGAAAAATTAATGCATCCCGATTTGCATTTTGCTTTTCCCGTTGCGGCAAACGAATCTGTTAAAAAACATCCGGTTAGTAATTTATTTTTAGAAGAATGGAGAGATTTTATTAAAACAAATCCTTATGGAAATTTATTTGAATGGTTTCAGAAAATTGGCATTGAAAACAAACAGGGAATAATTGGTGTTGATGAAGCCGAAGAAATTGTAAAATCTTTAAAATTAAAAAGTTACGAAGGAGGCCACAAGGTTATGATTATTTGGATGGCTGAAAAAATGAATTCAGCAGCCTCCAACAAATTATTAAAATTATTAGAAGAACCACCAGAAAAAACGGTTTTTCTTTTAATAACTGAAGATGATGAGCAAATAATTACTACTATTAAATCTCGTTGTCAAATATTACATTTTCCTTTATTATCTGAAACAGATATTGCTAAAGGATTGGTAGATAGAGAAGATGCAGATCCGCCAATTGCAGCGCAAATTGCATTACAAGCAGATGGAAATTTTAACAAAGCATTGCATTTATTTCACAATGATAATGCTGATGAACAATTTGAACAATGGTTTATAACCTGGATTAGAGCTGCATTTAAAGCAAAAGGAAACGCATCCGTAATTCAAGATTTAATAAATTGGAGCGATACTATTGCAAAAACCGGAAGAGAAACGCAAAAACGTTTTTTAAATTACTGTTTGCAATTTTTTAGACAAGCCTTATTACTAAATTATAGCGCCGATGAATTGGTGTTTATGGAACCTAAAACACCCGGATTTAAACTAGAAAATTTTGCGCCTTTTATTCATAGCGGAAATATTTTAGATATAAATACTGAATTAAACGATGCCATTTATCATATAGAAAGAAATGGAAATGCTAAAATTATTTTATTAGATTTATCTATTAAATTAACGCGACTTTTACACGTAAAAGAAGCATCATAAAAATAATTATGTCTATTTTTAATCAACATGCTGCTGAAATATTAATTCTGCTATTTTTTATTGTTACTTACATTTTTTCTGTTACCGAAAAATTAGCAGATTGGAAAGGAACTGTTGCATATTATAGCAATCACTTTAAAGCAACTATTCTAGAAAAATTTATGCAATTTTTATTGATAAATATTTTATTTTTTGAAATTATATCTTTAGTTCTGTTAGTTTTCGGTTTGTATAATTTAGTTTTTGAAAACTCACAACTAATAGCAAAAATAGGATTGGAAATCTCGGCAATAACATTGTTACAATTTTTAATTGGTCAGCGCATTGCAAAAGATTATCCTGGAGCAATGAACATAACAGTGTATTTTATTTTAAATTGTATAGGAATTTATTTATTAACTTAATATTTTGATTATGAAACTTTTAGGTATAGGTTCACGAATTAAACATGATGAATTTGGATTGGGTGTTATTACAAATGTTAGTGCTAAACATTATTGGGTAACTTTTATTGAAAACGGATTAGAAACTATAAATTTAGATAGCACTTTTGAAGTTATAGAAGCTGTTGAAGATGAGGTAGATACTATAAGTTTTTCTGAAGTAGAATCAATGCTAAAAAATATGTTGAAAAAATGGTCGGACATTTCAGAAATTGTTCCAATTGCGGATAAATGGAAAGGTGGAAAATTAATTTTAGAACCAGAAGATACCAACTTACAAAGCAAAGAAATTCCTATTGACACATTTTTTCATAAAATTGTAATGGTACGTGACAGAATTAGAGTTATGGAACAAAAAATAAATTCTAGCAAATTAGATGACCAAGATAAGGTTGATTTACAACAATATATCACTAGAATTTACGGAAGTTTAACAACGTTTAATATTCTATTTAAAATAAAAGAACAACAATTTACAGGATCAAAATCTTAGTAAAATTAATTTTCATTATCATAAATTTTGAAAAAAATCTCAGTTCTAAAAGAGAACGAATTATAACTTTTTAACACTAAATAAAACATAAAAAAAGCCCATTCAAAATTTTATTGAATGGGCTTTAAAAATTTATTAAGATTATAATTATTTATTATATTCTTTATTAAGCATTTCTAATACTTGTTTAGTAACATCTAAATTATCATCACCATACATTACAGTACCTTTACCTGAAGTACCAAAAATCATATTATAACCATTAGATTTTGCAAAATTACCAACTAAACTATCAACAACTTTTGTAATTATTTCGTAGCTCTCTTGAGTTTCTTTTTGCAATTCTTGAGAAGCTTGTTGCTGTTGCGCTTGTAAAAATTGTTGTTCTTGTTGCAACGCTCCTTCAGCTTCAGCTCTTTTTTGTGGAGACATAGATTGAGCAGCTTTGTAATAATTTTGAACTTTTGCCTGGAAAGGTGCAGTTAAGCTATCCAATTCTTTTGCCTTTACTTCTTGCTTTTCTTTCATTCTAGATTCCAAAGCTTTTGTACCTTCATAATCTTTCATTAAAACTTCTACATCTACATACGCAACTTTACTCTGGTTACAAGATGCTAAAACAACTGCAAAAGCAAATACTAGTAATTTTTTCATTTTATTATATTTTTATAAGCTAATTAAAATTCCTGCGAATATATGAACAAAAACGAAATTTATTGAAATTATTTTAACTATTACTTTTATTTATAGTTAAAAATATTTTTATAATAAATATTTATTGAAAATGAGTTCAATAAAAGCTTTTATACGTGTTTAAATATATTTTGATAGGTATTTTATAGTTTAAGCTTAAAAACTCTCTTAAATCGCTTTAAAATGATTTTTACCCTCTTTTTAAGGCGTAAATTAAGGAAGAATACTCCTTAGAACGCATTGCTTTTAAATTTGACATAAAACCTATATAAAAAGCCTTTAAAAAATTACTTTTCCCTGTTTTGTATTTTTCACTTAAAAGTGACACATAAAATGAGTCAAACTTCATTGGTAAAGTTTTTACTACTTCTAATTTCTCTTTTGAAAAAAGTAATTGAATGGATTTTTGAGAAAAATGCCATAAATGACGAGGAACATCAAATGCAGCCCAAAACTGTTTATAATACAAAGCATCGTAACTTTTATAATTTGGAACCGCTACTATTAAAACACCTTTTGGTTTTAATAACTTTTTAAGTTGTAAAATATATGCATTTAAGTCAGGAACATGCTCTAAAACATGCCAAAGGGTAATAACATCAAATTGCTCATGTTCTAATTCAAATATATCTTTATAAATTTTTGAGGAAGCATTCAATTTTTTTATTGCTAATTTTCTCGCACTTTCATTTGGCTCCACTCCTACTACATTCCAATTATTAGAATTACATATTTCCAAAAAATCACCCGTACCACAACCAACATCCAAAATGTTTTTTGATTCAGTTTGAAAGGAATTTATTAACTGTAACTTTTTATTTAATGTGTACTTTTTTACAACTTGATATATTTTATCAATAATTGTTTTCTTAGCATCTGTATGTGAAATATAATCGGAACTTTCATAGTAATAACCCAACTCTTCCACTGGAGGTTTTGGAGTTGTTTCTAACATAAAGAAATTAGAATTATACATTAAATCAAACTTTTTATTTGAAACCGTATAATCTACACAGGTTACATAAGGCATTTTTTCTGTATTCAAAATGATGTAGTATTATTTGATAAATTTTTATTAAAAATAATTTTTTGGCATTTCAAGTTCATAAATACTATTTAAAGAATTCTCTTCATCTCTTCTACCCTGCTTAAATTGAAATCCATTCCGCATTAATAACTTTATAGACTTCTCATTTTCGTAATGTGTAAAAGCTTCTATTTTACAAAGTTTTAATTTATTAAAACCAAAATTAATAATAGCCTTTAAACTTTCATCCATAAATCCATTTCCATGATATTTCGGATCTAAATCGTATCCTACTTCCGCAATACTATTATCAATAGAAAAATTCCATAAACAAATTGTTCCAATAATTGCAGGACTCTTTTTTAAAGCAATTCCCCACGCAATTGATTTATTTATCTCTAGATTTTTTTTGAGTTGATTGATAAAATTTAAAGCATCAGCCACGTTTTTAATTTTTCTATTTTCTGGCCTTTTAATATATTTTGTAACTGTTTTATCCGAACGTAAAAATAAAATAACATCACTATCAGATATGTCAATTCTTCTTAAAACAAGTCGATCAGATTCTAGTTCTGGAAATGGTAAAAAATTCATGTATTCATAATTTTTATTTACAAATAACCACAATAAATAAAACCAACAAACACTATCATAAAAAAGCTTTCCACAAAAAAAATTACAAATTATACACGTTCCACGTGGAACACTTTAATAATTATCTTCCCATATAAACCAATAAAACAGAAATATCACTTGGAGAAACACCACTAATTCTACCAGCCTGAGAAATAGTTTTTGGTTGAATTTTTATTAATTTTTGACGCGCCTCTATTGATAATGACTTCACTTTTTTATAATCAAAATTATCAGGAATTATAACATTCTCTAAACGATTTAATTTATCCGCTTGATTCTTTTC
>NZ_JBFHHX010000081.1:0-15641 GCF_041596795.1 Lutibacter sp. | reverse complement strand
TTCTGCAGCAGTAAATACACTTGCATTACTTGACAATCTACTAAATTGGGCAAAATCTCAAACAGGACAAATTACATTTAACCCAGAAAAATTAAATTTACAGCCAATTGTAGATCAAACAATAGCAATTTTAAAGCCAACTGCTGAATTTAAAAATATAACCTTAAGTTACATTCAACCTGAAGCTATTGAAGTGTATGCAGATCAGCATATGCTAAAAACAATTTTACTAAATCTTATAACAAATGCCATAAAATTCACTAATTTAAAAGGTGTTATAAAAATAAATGCATTGCACAAAAATAATGCAATAGAAATTTCTGTTTCTGATAATGGAATTGGAATGAACAACGAAACCAGAAACAATTTATTTACTTCGAACGCCAATAGTGCTACAACTTTAGGAACGGCAAATGAAAAAGGTTCAGGTTTAGGTTTAATACTGTGTAAAGAATTAATAGAAAAACACGGCGGAACTATTTGGGTAACTTCTGAGCCAAATAAAGGAACTACTTTTTATTTTACACTTCCTAATTAAGACTTATAACTAATTTTATAAAATAAAAAGGCAAGTGTAAAACACTTGCCTTTTTTTATATCAAAATCTTAAAAAATTAAATACTAGTCTGGAGTATTCCACCAAACTGGTGTAGTTAACCTAACATAAGGATCATTATCTGGCATATTTTCATAGTTTCTATCTTCTTCGTTATATTCATAAACCATTGCCTGAATCCAATCATCATCATTTGGAAAAATAGCTAAGTTTACATTCTCTGGGCGTTGTAAACCATGATAAATTTCAGCACTATAATCCATTCGTCTCATATCTACCCAAGTTTCTGGATTTAATACGTTAGCAATGTATTTTTGAACCATAATATGTGATAAACTTATATTGGTTGCTCCAACTTTTTCATCTAATAAACTAATATAATCTGAAGTTGATTGTGCATCAACACCTAACTTTTCAAAATCTGCTAGTACACCTGCTTTAAAGGCCGTATAAGCACCAGATAAATCATTTTTTCTAAATCTGGCTTCTGCCTCAATAAATTTAACTTCGCTATAGTTAATCATATCCGTAGCTGAATTAGCACTTGTATAAAAACCGCCATTTCCTAAAGAAAAATTATTCCCTGAAATTCCGGCTAAACCTCTGCCTATTACAACTCCTTCATATCCACCATTTACTGCTTCTGGAACTATAATTGTTAATCTTGGATCCCAATCTGCTCCATCAATATTTAATGGATTTTTTAATAATTTAACAAAAAAGTCAGAAAAATAATCCATTCTTGAAGAACCGTAACCACCAGAAGAAAATGGCTGAATATCATTAGAAACAGAACTTCCACCATACAATTTTTGAGCATTAAATTCATTAGAGTTAATAGCAAGTTGACACGCCGCTATTACAGCATCGGCATCATACGTAGATTTTTTACTTAAATGATTTAAATACCTTGCTTTAATAGCATAGGCAAATTTTTTCCAAGAATCTTGATTTCCTTGGTAAAGTACATCGCCACCTTCTTCATTTAAACCAATAGCACTAGACTTATCTAATTCGGCAATTGCTTCATCTAAATAATTAATAATAACCTCATACACTTCTTTTTGCGTACTAAATTTTGGTGTAATATTCATAGATGAAACCCCATCATACGTATCTTCTACTACAATATCTCCGTATTGATCTGTAGTCATACCAAAAATATACGCTCTTAAAATTTTACCTACTGCCGTAAAGTTTGGCGAGTTATATTTCTCTCCTAAAACAATTAAATCTGCAGTATTAGGTAAAGAATATACATAAGCATTTTGCCATAAAAAATAACGTCCTGTAGTAAATTCATCTCTCCAAGTTTCTGAATAATAACTTGCCACATTTTGAGAGCCATATTGTGTAACACCCAAAACCTCTCTACTTCCTCTATATTGAGCTTGTGCCGTTGTATTTTCAATAGCTCCTTGTATTCTATACTGTGGTGCTAAAGAAGTTGTTGTTGGGTTTGTTTCTGAGCTATTTACATCAAAATAATCATCACTACATGAAGCAGTAATGGCTATTGAAATAAGTACTAAATATTTGTATAATTTCATAATATATATTTTTTAGAATCTAACTTTTAAACCTAAATCGAAACCTTTCATATTAGGTGTTCCTAAATTATCTATACCCATAGATCCAGCACCTGAAATGCCAGCTCCAAAAGTATTAACCTCAGGATCTACACCGCTATAATTAGTTATGGTAAATAAATTACGTCCTGTTGCGTACAATTCTACTGAAGATAATGCCGATTTATTAATTAATTTACTTGGTAATTTATATGTTAAGGTTACATATCTTAATCTTGCAAATGAGCCATCTTCTATAAAGTTTTCACTGTTTTTATAGTAATAATTTTGATAAAAAGCTTGATCCATAGCCACTGCAACTGTATTTGCTGCACCACTTGCATCTACGCCAGGTAACACAATAGTTTCATTTCTATTGGTTGTTTGTGTACTTAAACCGTAGTAAACTAAAGCTGATTCTGTAGCATTATATATATCTACACCTTGTACAATATCTAGTAAAAAAGATAATTTAAAATCTTTATAACTAAATGTATTAGAAATCCCTAAAGTCCAATCTGGCATACGAGTTACATTATCAAATGTTTCAACGGTAAGTGTAGGTAAACCATTTGAATTAATAATAACATCACCGTTATCATTTCGTACTGGTCTGTAACCTCTTAAACCAAATAATGATCCATTTAAAATTGCTGCACCTGCAGCTGTAGCATTAAAAGTCCAAGAATCAGATAAATAAACTTCATTTAAAAATCCTGGTAATTCATTTACTTTACTCTTATTCATTCCAAAATTTAAATCTACATCCCATTTAAATTTTGAAGAATGAGGCAATACTTTTAAAGATAGTAACGCCTCTAAACCACTGTTAGTAATAGATCCACCATTTAAAGTTGCATAAAATGTACCTGTTGTTGGAGGAACTCTAATATCGGTTAATATTTGATTGTCTGATGTACTTGTATAATAGGTTAAATCTAACCCTATTCTACTTTCAAAAAAACGTGCATCAACACCTATTTCAAAACTATTGGTAAACTCTGGTTCTAAATTTGGGTTTCCAACATCTACTCCATTCCAAGTGTACGCACTACTTGCTAATGAATTTATATTGGTAGATAATGAACTTTCTAAAGCACCAATTGGAGCATCTTTACCTACTTTAGCCCAAGTAGATCTTAATTGTAAATAGGTTAACCCGTTTGATGATGTAATATCATTTCCAGCATTTTTAAATAAATCTGTTACTACCGCAGACATACCTATAGATGGATAGAAAAATGATCTTTTATCCTCTGGTAATGTAGATGACCAGTCATTTCTACCAGTAGCTGTTAAATACAATGCATTTTGCCATCCTAATTTTAGTTCACCAAAAACACCAACCATACGTTTACGAGTAATTAATTCGCTAATACTTTGGTTTTCTATACTTACATTTCCAATACTATATATTCCCGGAGCTAAAAATCCATCGCCAGAGGTATAAGTAGTTCTAACATCTAATTCCTCAACAGAATTACCCACCATAGCATCTATAGAAAAATCTTCTGAAATATTTTTTTGAAAGCTCAACATTAAATTTGAGTTTAGTGTTTGATGATCACTTTCAAACTGACTGATATACCCATCTTCTCTGTTTTCAATAAATGAACCATCTCCGGTTATTTTTTTATTGAATTGAGTGTAATTATCAACACCTATTTTGTAGGTAAGATTAAAATTTTCTAAAAATTTATAGTTCAAACTTATAATTCCTAGTAATCTATTTACTTCATCAGTATTTGGACTATTTTCTATACTCCAGTATGGATTATCGAATTGTTGATCAAGAAAAAAACTTTTTTGAGAATTATCTTCATTTAAATAATCAGTGGCATCTACATTTCCTGGAATTCCTAATAAACTTAAAAAACTACTTCCAGAAGCATTTCCTTGTTTTGTGCTATTTGTTTCTGTAGTAATATAATTTGCAGACATTCCAACAGTTAGGTTCTTATTAATTTCTGAATTAGCATTTATTCTAAAAGAAGTTTTATCGTAACTAGTACTTTTAATTACGCCATCTTGAGAAAGGTCGCCAATTGAAAAGTAAACATTACTTTTTTCAGAACCGCCAGAATAAGTAACAGTATGGTTTGATGTAATTGCTGTATCATAAAAATCTTTAATATTATTATATGTTGGAGATCCAGCGGTACTATTTCCCCAAGAATAAGGAGAATCTGTATCTATTGTTGTACCTGTTGTGGTAACGGTTTGTTTTCCTTGACCATACAACGTTTGCACATCTGGTGTTCCTAAAATATTATCTATTGATACTGATCCAGAATAGGTTATTGTACTTACACCTGCTTTTCCTTTTTTTGTGGTGATAATTACAGCTCCTTCAGCTGCTTGTATACCGTATAACGCTGCTGCTGCCGGACCTTTAAGTACCGAAATACTTTCTATATCTTCTGGGTTAATATCTGAACCTCTATTTGCGCTTGCAACCTCTAAACTAGATGTAGTAGAATTGTCTATTGGAAGACCATCTACAATAAATAAAGGTTGATTGTTTCCTGTTATAGAAGAACCTCCACGAATCATAATAATAGCTGAAGAACCAGGAGCACCTCCAGAATTTACTACAGTAACACCTGATACTTTACCTTGTAATCCGTTTACCATACTACTCTGGTTTCCTTCTAAAAGCTCATCTGCTTTTACAGCCTGAACTGCATATCCAAGGGATTTTCGTTCTTTTTTAATACCATGTGCAGCAATAACTACCTCATTTAAACTTTCTCCGGCCATAAGCGTTACGTTAATAACGTTAGATGTTACTACAACTTTTTGTGTTGAATAGCCTATGTGAGAAAACACTAAAACCGAATTCATTTCAGCTTTAATTTCATAGTTACCATCAAAATCTGTAATACTTCCTACTGTAGAATTTTTAATGTTGGTAACAACTCCAACACCTGGTAATGGAAGTCCGTCTTCACTAGACCGAACTACTCCTTTAACTGTAATAGATTGTGCAAATAAACTTTGAACAAAAAACACCATTAACAACGTTAACAGCAGATAATAATTTTTTTTCATAATTGTTAATTTCAAAATAAATTAATAATAAATGTAGGTTGTGCATTCTAAAAAATGGAACTTCCCTATTTTTTGGTTAAAAAAAATTAGCAAAATAAAACACCTCTAGTTTGTAATTTTCACAAAACCAGAGATATAAACTTCTATACTAATTTGAACTTATTTACTAAAAGAAAATTTAGTTAAATCAAAGTTAAATTTTTTTTTGATTTAATAATTTTTTAACTAAACAATTATGCTATTTTTCTTATTTTACATATTTATTACGCTATAAATTAATAGAAACCTAATTTACACATAGCTTTTGTTTTTATTTTACAAATTACCCCATCCTCTTTAATTTAATTTCCATTAAAAATGGCCCTATATTTTGTTTGAAATTTTCATTTTTTAAATAAAAATTAAAAATCTATCTTTATTAATTAAAAATCTATAGTTATTAATAGTTGGATATTTACTTAACCAAGCTAAAAATTAAAAAAATGTATGCTACATATTTACTATGATCAAGTTTTATTTTTAATATTTCAATGTTTTGTAGCTGCTTTTTTACTGCTAACTTTATTTAGGCTACGTACTTTTTTTGGTTTAAGTTTATTGTTAGCTGCCTTAGGTGTTTTTCAATACATGCAGGTTTTTTTAGCCAATGCCTTATATTTTGAAATTATTGAAGGTGTGTATGTTTCATCGGGATCATCCGTTTTATTTACAGGTAGTTTATTTGCTATTTTATTGGTGTACATAAAAGAAGATACACAAGAAGCCAGAAGAATAATTTATGCTATACTTTCGGCAAATATTGTATTAATTATTTTACAAACCACCATTAACTTAGGATTTGAAAGTAAAAATGTTTTAAATATTTATAATTTACCCAAAGAACTATTCTCACAAAATTTTAGAATTTCAGCTATTGGCACTTTGCTTTTATTTTTAGATACTTTTTTACTTATATTTATTTTTGAAGCTGTTTCTAAATTTATTAAACCTCTTTTTTTTAGAATCTTAATTGCATCCGTATTTATATTAAGTATTGATTCTATAGTATTTGCCATTATTGGTTTTTATGGCACAGATCAAGTACAAAGGGTTTTAATATCTGGGTTAATTTCAAAAAACATTGCTGCAATTATATATGCCATTATTTTAACAATTTATATAAAATACAACGAAAAACAAGGCTTGCCAATTAATTCACAAGAACAAAATTTTAAAGATATATTTCACACGCTTACTTTTCGTCAGAAATACGAAGAAATTTATGCTAAAAGTTTAAAACAAGAAATAGCCCTAAAAGAAAGCGAACGAAAATATAAATATTTTGTTAATCAAACTAGCGAGGGATTTTTTAAAATGCAAGCTAAAATCCCCATTCCAACAAACCTAAGTGTAGCCAAACAAATTGAGCTAATGTATCAACATTTATTTGTTATAGAGTGTAATGATAACTTTGCCAAAATGCGCGGATATAAAAGTAAAGAAGAAATTATAGGTACTAAATTAATAGATTTACAAGGCGGTAAAAATAAAGAAGTTAATTTTGCTGCACTTTCCAAATTTATACAATCTAATTACATTACACTCGAAACCAAAACAATTGGTTTGGATAAAAATAAAAATGAACGCCATTTTTTAAATAATACAATTGGAATAATTGAAAACGGTAAGTTACTATCTTTTTGGGGAACCCAAAATGAGGTGACGGAAAAAATAAAAGCCGAAAACGCACTAAAAGAAGCAAATAACATTATAAATAGAAGTTCATCAATAGCTTTTTTATGGAAAAATGATGCTATTTGGTCTATTGAATTTGTTTCGGATAACATTTTAAATTTATGTGGTTATAGTAAAGAAGAATTTACAACACAAAAAATTATTTATTTAGATTTAATTTATCCTGATGATTTAGAGCAGGTTAAACAAGAAGTAAAAACAGCAAGTGAAAATTTAGCCATTCAAAATTTCGCGCATAAACCTTACCGTATTATTACAAAAAATAATGAAGTAAAATGGGTACAGGACAATACCTTTATCCGCAGAAATAAAGAAGGAATTATTACACATTATGAAGGTGTTATATATGATATTACTGAAAAAATAAATTCTGAACAAACATTAATACTTGAAAAAAACAAAGCACAAAATTATCTTAATGTTGCCGGTGTAATTCTTGTAAATATTGATCCAAATGGAATTGTGCAAATGATAAACCCAAAAGGATGTGAAATTTTAGAATATACAGAAGAAGAAATTATTGGGAAAAACTGGTTTGAGAATTTCATCCCAAAAAGTGATCAAGATAAAATTAAAAAAATTGCCAACCTTGTATGTTCAGGAAATATAGATGATGTTAAACATTTTGAAAATGAAATATTAACCAAAACCGGACAAAAACGGTTAATTGCCTGGACTAACGTTTTAATTTATGATGCTAATGGAAATATTACTTCCTCATTAAGCTCTGGAGAAGACATTACAGAACGTAAAAAAACAGAACGAATTTTAAAAATAAACGAAGAAAAGTACCGAACACTATTTGAATATGCTCCAGAAGGAATTTTAATTGCTAATTCTGAAAGTTATTATTTAGATGCTAATATGGCAATGTGTAATATGCTAGGTCTTACGCATAAAGAATTAGTTGGACTCCACGCAACTGATATAGTAATACCTACTGAAACTAAAAATATAGAACCAGCATTAGATATTATAAAATCTGACAATACATATTATAAAGAATGGCAATTTAAGCGAAAAGATGGAACTACATTTTCTGCAGAAGTAACGGTAACTACAATGCCAGATGGCAACCTTTTAGCCTTGGTTAAAGATATTACGGAGCGTAAAGAACTAGAAACTGCTTTACTTAATGAAAAATCACAATTAAAAGCTATTATAGATAATATTCCAATTATGATAACGCTTTATAACCCTAACTTAAACATGCTTTTTTTAAACAATACCTTTGAAACAAAACTAGAGGTAACATCAAAAGAAATAATTGATATTGATTTTATGAAATTGTTTTACCCTGATGAAGAAATTAGAAAAAGTGCTGCGGAATTTATGCAAAAGGCACCCAAAGAATGGAAAGAATTTCCAATAACTAGCAAATCAGGTAACGTTATAATTTCAGAATGGACTAATATAAATTTAAAAAACGGAACTCAAATTGGAATTGGAATTGATATTACAGATCGAAAAAAAATTCAAGAAGAACTTCAAATAACAAACAAAACCTTAAGAACTACCTTAGAAAATATGACCGATGGTTTTGTATTTTTAGATTTGGATTGGGAATATAGATTTTTAAACAAAAAAGCTGGAGAATTATTTAATAGAGACATTAATAGTTTAATAAATAAAAATATTTGGAAAGAATTTCCTGAATCAATAAACCAACCATTTTATAAAAATTACTACAAAGCTCTAGAAACTCAACAACCTTTAATCTTTGAGGATTTTTACAAACCTTGGAACAAATGGTTTGAGAATAGAATAATTCCGTCAAAAGATGGATTAGCTATCTTTTTTCAAGATATTACAGAAAGAAAAAACAACGAAAAAGCATTAATTGAGTTTAACAACAGGCTTAAAATATTACATGATATTGACTTAGCTATATTAAGTGCAACCAATATAAAACAAATTGTAGAGGATGTTTTAGTTGAATTAAAAAAAATAATACCATATAATCATGTTTCCGTAACTGAATATTCTATGGATATTGATTCCTTCAAATTTATTGGTGTAAATACAGAGGTTCCAAATTTAAAAATCCCTACAAACTTTGTTCCAGCATCCAAATTTAATTTTTTAGATAAAGAAATTTTATTTAAAGGAGAAACTCAAGTAATAGAAGATTTAAGTAAACATACCATCCAATCTAATCTGATAAAAAAAACAATGGCTTTTGGGCTAAACTCATTTATTATTTTCCCGCTTCTTTCTCAAGGTACAATGGTAGGCTCCTTAGCAATGTTTTCAAAAAACATGGATTTATTCACAGAAACCAATATCCAAATAATTAGAGAAATTGGAAATCAGCTTGCGGTGGTTATTCAACAAAACATATTAAAAAATGAAATTTTAAAATATACGGAAGATCTTGAAGAAAAAATAGCTGAACGCACCGAACAATTAGAATTTACCAATAGAGAATTACGAGATTTTGCTCAAATAGTATCTCACGATTTAAAAGCTCCATTAAGAGCAATTAGCCAGTTAAGTTTCTGGATTTCTGAAGATTATAAAGATAAAATTGATGCCGACGGACAAGAACAACTTGCTATGCTAATTGGAAGAGTAAAACGTTTAGACAATTTAATAGAAGGTATTTTGCAATATTCAAGAGCCGGAAAAGCAAGAGAAAAAGAAGTTTTAATAGATTTAAACGTAATTGTTAAAGATGTTGTAAACTCTTTACATCTACCAAAAAACGTTGAAATTAAAATAGATAATAATCTTCCTAAAGTTTTAGGAGATCCAACAAGGTTTGCCCAAGTATTTCAAAATTTAATTACCAATGCCATAAAATTTAACGATAAACCAAAATGTATTATTAATTTAGGAAATTCTAAAATAGATGGTTTTTGGGAATTTTATGTTTCAGATAACGGTCCTGGAATTGAAGAAAAATATTTTGATAGAATTTTTCAAATATTTCAACGCCTAGAAACCCGAGATAACCAAGAAGGTACAGGAGTTGGATTAACTTTAGTTAAAAGAATTATACAAATTTATAGTGGTGAAATTTGGATAACATCAAAAATAAACCAAGGAACAACATTTCATTTTACCTTACCAATAAAGATATAACATAGTATATGAAAACATCAAACCTTACAATTTTATTAGTAGAAGACGACAAAATTGACGTGCTTACTATTAAACGAGCTCTTAAAGAATTAAAAATTTTAAATCCGATAGCTGTTTGCGAAAATGGATTAGAAGCCTTAAATTACCTGAATAATTCTGAAAATGCATTACCCGGAATAATTCTTTTAGACTTAAATATGCCAAAAATGAATGGAATAGAGTTTTTAGAACATAGAAATAATAACCAAACATTAAAATTAATTCCAACTGTTGTTTTAACTACTTCTAAAGATGAACAAGATAAAGTTGAAAGTTTTAACTTAGGGGTTGCAGGCTATATGATTAAACCTGTAGATTATATGCAATTTGTAGAAGTAATTAAAACTATTAATTTATATTGGACTTTAAGTGAATTGCCAACAAATAAAAGATAAATTAAAGCTATGAAACATTTATTAATAATTGAAGATGATCAAATAGATCAAATGGCATTTGAAAGATTTGCTGCAGGTAATGAGTTTAATTATTCTTATGAAGTTGCAAATTCTATTGCTGAAGCCAAACACATTATTAATACAAAAAAGTTTGATTTAATTCTTTCTGATTATTTTTTAGGTGATGGAAATGCTTTTGAAATTTTAAAAATGCAAATTGATATTCCAATAATAGTTACAACTGGAACAGGAAGCGAAGAAATTGCAGTAAACGCATTAAAAATGGGAGCTTATGATTATCTTATAAAAGATATTGATGGTTTTTATTTAAAAATGTTACCCATTACAGTAAAAAATGCCTTACAACGCTATCAATCTGAAAAAGAATTAAAAGAATACCACACCAATTTAGAAGCATTAATTGAGCAAAAAACCCGTGAATTAAAAAAAGAAATTGAAATTAGAAAAGAAACTACAGAAGATCTTTTAAAAATGAATATGATTTTTAAAAACTCTAATGAAGTAACGTTTATGACAGATATTAATGGTGTTTTTACATTTATAAATCCAAAATTTACTGAATTATATGGCTATTCACAAGATGAAGTTATTGGAAAAGCTACTCCTAGAATTTTAAAAAGTAACATTAAAAACAACATAGACTATGAGAAATTTTGGAATAAATTAACCAATAAACAAAGCATTTCAAATTTTAGTTATATAAATAAACGAAAAGATTCTACTTTGGTTCATATAGAAGGATCTTTTGAACCTATTTTAGATACCGAAAAATCAATTATTGGCTATTTAGCCATTCAAAGAGATATTTCCGAAAGAATTAAAAATCAACAAGTTCAAAAAGTTCTATATAATATCTCAAATGCAGTAAATACTACTAAAAATTTAAGGCAATTAATTCAGTTAATAAAGCAAGAATTACATACTATTTTAGATACTACAAATTTTTATATTGCCTTATATGATGAAATTAACAATTTAATTACGCTTCCGTTTTTTGAAGATGAAAATGATCATTTCACAACTATTCCTGCTAAAAATTCTATTACAGAATATATTATTAAAACCAAACAAACTTTATTATTAACAAGCCAAGAACTTGTTGATTTAAGTAAAGAACACAACTTTAATTTATTAGGTACAACTCCTAAACAATGGCTTGGAGTGCCAATAAAAGTTGCAGGAAAAATAATTGGTGTAATTGTATTACAAAGTTATAAAAGTAACAACTCATTTACTGAATATGATAAAGATTTATTAATATATGTAACTGACCAAATTGGACTTTCAATTCAAAATAAAAAAAATGAACAGTATTTAATTCTAGCATTAGAAAAAGCAACAGAATCTGACAGACTTAAAACGGCATTTTTACACAATATCAGTCACGAAATTAGAACCCCAATGAACGGTATTTTAGGTTTTGCCAACCTACTAAAAAACCCGCAATTATCAGAAGAAAAACAACGAACTTTTATAGATATTATTTCAAAAAGTGGCGTGCGAATGCTAAGCACGTTAAATGATTTAATGGATATTTCTAAACTAGAAACTGGACAAGTAAAAATTAATTACACACCTACAAACATTCACGATGAACTAGAAATTTTACACGGATTATTTAAACCAGAATCCGCTGCTAAAAATTTAGTATTAAATCTTACACTTCCAAAAAACAAAGGTTCTATTGTGTTAAAAACAGACCGAGAAAAACTATTTGCAATTTTAAGTAACCTTATTAAAAATGCCATTAAATTTAGTTCTGATGGTGGAGTTGATTTTGGATACGAACAAAAAGGAGAGTTTTTAGAATTTTATGTAATGGATACAGGTATTGGTATTCCTAAAAATAGACAAAAAGCAATTTTTGATAGATTTATTCAAGCCGATATTAATGATACCAATGTTCATGAAGGATCTGGTTTGGGATTGTCTATTTCTAAATCGTACATTACAATGTTGGGTGGAGATATTTGGGTTGAATCTATAGAAAATAAGGGCTCTCAATTTTATTTTACATTACCAATTATTACAGATTCTAAAAATTATAGCAAGGAACAGAAAGAACATTCTATAAGTCCAATTGCTGAATCTAAAAAAATTGCGGTTTTAATAGTTGAAGATGAAGAAATAGCCTCGTTATATTTATCCATTCTTATGGAAGATTTTAGTTCGGTAATTTACAGAGCTAAAAATGGAGAAGAAGCTATTGAAATTTATAAAAAACATCCAGAAATAGATTTGGTTTTAATGGATATAAAAATGCCAAAAATGGGTGGTTATGAAACTTCTTTAATGATTAGAGAAATAAGCAAAGATGTTATTATAATTGCACAAACTGCATTTTCATTTCCGGGAGATAAACAAAAAGCTTTACGATATGGTTGCACTGATTATATTTCAAAACCTATACAAGCAACTAAATTATATGCTCTTTTAAAAAAATATTTTAACACCTAAAATTTAAATCTTTTACATTTTAGTTATTGTATACAGGCAAAGTAAATTTAAATTCACTTCCAACATTTGGTATACTTTCAACCCAAATTTCTCCTCCATTTTTTTCAATAAAATCTTTACATAAAATTAATCCAATTCCAGAACCGTGTTCGTTTGCTGTACCAATACCCGTATTTTTAATTTCAATATTAAATATATTTTTAATATCATCTATTACAATTCCAATACCATTATCTTTTACGGTAACTTCAACAAAATTTTCAACTATTGTAGAATATATTTGAATTTCTCCTTTCTCATAGGTAAATTTAATAGCGTTTGAAACCAAATTACGAATAACAGTATCCACCATATTTTCATCTGCAAAAACAAAACAATTGGAATCAATATTATTAATTAATAAAATTTCTTTATTTATTGCCTGTATTTCCAACAATGAAATAGACTCTGATACTAAGGATGCTAAATCTATTTTAGTTGGTTTAAATTCAATTCTCCCCGATTGGTTATTAGCCCAAAGCAATAAATTAGATAATAAATTGGAAGCCTTTGATGAAGAACCTTTAATTACCTTTAAAAACTTTATTTTTTTATCGTTATCATACTCTTTAAAATTCTCTATCAATAATTCAGTAAAACCCTGAATAGAATTAAATGGATTTTTTAAATCATGAGCAATTATTGAAAAAAACTTATCTTTAGTAGTATTAAGTTGTGCCAAATTTTTAGCTTGCATTTCAATTTCCTCATTCATCTTTTTTATTTCATTATTTCTAAATTCTAATAAATTATAGGCTTCTTTTCTGGATACATGAAGGTTTATAGAAATAATTAAAAAAATAGCAAAAATAACTACCAGAATTATTAAAAAGAAGGAGTAATTTTTTCCTGATTGGTATTTAATTTCTGCTAATTCATTTTTAGTTGATAATTCGTTAATAGTTACCCTTTTATTCTCAAGATCATTTAAGGCATGAAACAAACCAACATTTTTTCTTCGCTCATTTTTAAAGGCACTATCTTTAAGGGTAGTATGTTTTTTTAAATAATCGTATGATTTATAAAAATCTCCTAATTTATCATAATTAGTAGCGAGCACCTTTAAATATAAAATTTGAAACTCTAAATCCCCTATTTTTTCCGATAAACTAAGTCCTTTTAAAGAATATGAAATAGCATCATTTAACTTATTCTCTTTTGCATTTAAATCTGCTAGGTTAAAATATATAATAATTTTTAGTGCCTCATAATTATTTTTTTTAGCAATTTTTAGTGCCTTTTCAAAATACAATCCAGCTTCTTTATATTGTCTTAAACTTAAATAACAATCTCCAATATTATTATAATTTGTTGCTAAACCACCGAGATAATTAATTTTTTCATGAATTTTAACCGACTCAAAATAATATTTTAATCCTTCATTTATATTATTATTATCGGCATATACATTTCCCAAATTTGTATAACAGTTAGCAACACCGCCTTCATCCTTTAACTCCTTATACAATACTAAGGCATCTTCAAAATAAGTTAAGGCAAACTCATAATTTTCCTGACTATAATATAAATTTCCAATATCAACATAGTTTAAAGCAACACCTTTCTTATCCTTTAAGTTATTTTGATATAAATTAAGCGATTTTAAATAAAATTGAATAGCTTGATCTTCTTTATAAATTTCTGAATAAATTCTACCAATAAAATTAAAAATATCTGCAGTTTCACGAATATTATTTAAAGTTTCGTAAGCCAAAAGTGCTTTTTGAAATTTTTCTAAAGAATTAATATATTGAAGTGAATAAAGGTAATGAACTGCAAGTTTTTTATTAGATTTTGCTATGTAAGAATTTAAGTTAATTTTTTCAGCTAAAACTACTGCCTCATTATAAAAATAAAATGAAGAATCAAGCTTGTTAATATTATCATAAAAATCTCCAATTTTAATAAGTTTTGAAACCTTAGAAGAGTCAACTTTTTCCTTTAATAAGTCTTGTTTTAATTGCTTAATGTTATTTGTAGAAACTTGACCAAATAAGGTAAAGTAACAAGTGAAAAATAAAATAAATGTGAAGATTTTCATTTAAATAATAATTGGGGGACCTATTAACTAATTGTAATTAACAAAGTTACCATGATTTTTTCTAAAAAAATAGTAGAACCATTCTAATTAAGTTTAAGTTTTAAAACAATTTTTATTGAGTATGATCTGAAACAATAACCCATTTACCATCAATTTTTTTAAATATAAGCGTGAAAACCCCATTTAAATCACTCGATTTTCTTCTTAAATAGTATTCTCCAGTTAAAGAGTATAAGTTTTTAGCTAAATAATCGGTACTTAAAACCTTAAACGTTAATGTGCCTGTATGGTACGGTGTAGGATATTTTTTCTTATAATTATTTAAGGCATTAGTCCAACCATAATTTATTCCATTTTTACCAATAAATTGTAATTTATCAGATTTCCAATAAACATCCATAAAGGCTTCAATGTTTCCACTACTCCAATCTTCTGCACATTTATTTAAGGCAATTTTAATTTCCTCAATATCTTTTTCTTGAGATACTTGTTCTCCACAACTTAAACTAACAAACGCCACAATATATAAACAACAATACTTTCTCACTTTATAAATATTTAAACATTACGTAGTGATCTCCTATTAACTTTACATCAAACTTTTCACCAAAAGTTTTCATTCCTAGTTTTTCGTAAAATGGAACTGCTATTTCACG
>NZ_JBFHHX010000080.1:0-15775 GCF_041596795.1 Lutibacter sp. | reverse complement strand
CCTCAAAATTTCAAATTGGAGAAATCAGAGATAATGTAATTCACTATGATTTCGAAAAAATAAAAACTTACCTCAACATCAAAGGACATTTGCTATTTGGCAAAAACTTTAAAATCTATAAAGAAGACGAACCGCTAATTTTTAAATTATGTTGCTATTACATTCAAGACCATTACAGCTGTGCTCAAATGGGAATTGATACCAACAAAGGAATATTATTGACAGGTCCAGTAGGTTGTGGGAAAACATCATTGATGAAATTATTGTTACACTTAGCACCACATAAAACAAGCTATGAAATTATTCCAACCAGGAATATTGTATTCAGCTTCAACGCCTCTGGTTTTGAAACCCTGGAGCAATACAACCAATCAAAAAATTACTGTTTTGACGATTTAGGAGTGGAGCCAACAGGAAGCCATTATGGAAAAGACCTCAACGTACTAGGAGAAATTTTACTATCGCGCTATGACCTTTTTACACGTCATCCTGAACTTGTTTCAGGATCACATCAAACCAAGTTCAGAGCAAAAACCCACATCACAACCAACCTAAATGCACAAGAAATTGAAAAACGTTACGGTAACAGAGTTAGAAGTAGATTAAGAGCAATGTTTAATTTAATAAGCTTTGGCCAAAATTCGATTGACAAAAGACAATAGTTTTTTAGGCCGGCCTATCGAACATAGCTCGTAAATTTTGAAAAGAGGATTCGTGAAATTTTAGGTTGTTTGAGCTAAACGTAATTATAGTCAATTTGTCAATCATTCTTTGCGAGTTCCTAAAATTTAGAATTCGATTGAAAAATTTAGAGATAGGTTCGTAAGCCTAGATTTTTTGTTTCTTTTTCAGCGATGGAAAAAGAAAAGAAAACCCACATCACCACAAACCTCAACGCACAAGAAATTGAAAAAAGATATGGTAATAGAGTAAGAAGCAGATTAAGAGCAATGTTTAATTTAATAAGCTTTAGCCAAAATTCTATTGACAAAAGAAAATAAAAAAGCTCCTAGAAAGGAGCTTTTAAAAAAAAATTGCTATGAAATAAGCTTGTACAAATTATGCTATGAAATATAATTTTTAAAAGCTTATTCAAGCTACACCAATAAAAAAATAAAATAAGCGTAGCTTAAAAAGACTTAGATCTGTGACGAACTAAGTCAGCAAATATAATTGTATTTAAAATTTCAATACAACTTATTATTATTTTTTACTAAATATATTTAATACGGAATCCCGTAAAATAATTTGATAATTAATCTGTTTTTTTGATAAAACTAAAATGAATCAAAATTCAATAAAATGATTGAACACATCATTTATTTTAATTACTTTTAACCTCGTTTGTTGAAGTGTTTTGCTAGGCTTTCAATAAAAATGAAAAAGATTTTGCTATAAATGACCTCAAATAATAAAAATCCTGAACAAATTGCCCGAGATAACATTGATAAAATGTTATGGGATGCTGGCTGGGTTGTTCAATCTAAATCGAAAATTAATTTAGCAGCTGGTAAAGGTGTTGCAATACGCGAATATCAGACGGATATTGGTCCGGCGGATTACGTTTTATTTGTAGAAAGAAAACCTGTAGGGGTAATTGAAGCGAAGAAAGAAGACGAAGGACACAGATTAACAGTCGTTGAAGAGCAATCCTCAGACTATGCAAAAGCAAAGCTAAAATATTTAAATAATGATCCGTTACCATTCGTTTACGAAAGTACCGGAATCATCACACGATTCACAGATTACAGGGATCCAAAACCAAGAGGAAGAAATGTATTTAGTTTCCATAAACCTGGTACCATTGCCGAATGGTTAAAGAAAGGTGCAAGTTTAAGAACACGACTACAGGACACACCTATATTAGATGAAACTAGTCTTAGACCAGCGCAGATAAAGGCGATTAACAACCTTGAACATTCGTTTAAGAAGAATAGACCAAAAGCATTGATACAGATGGCTACGGGTGCAGGTAAGACCTTTACCGCAGCAACTTTTGTATATCGATTGCTGAAAAATGCAGATGCAAAACGCATCTTGTTTTTAGTGGATACCAAAAACTTAGGGGAGCAAGCTGAACAGGAATTTATGACTTTTCAGCCAAATGATGATAACCGAAAGTTTACAGAACTATACAACGTGCAGCGATTAACGTCGAGTTTTATTGCTTCTGATAGTCAGGTATGTATTTCCACGATTCAACGAATGTATGCCATCTTAAAAGAAGAGGAATTGGATGAAAGTGCCGAACAGGACAATCCGAATGAATCGTCTTGGATGGAGCAGCAAGTCAACAAAAAACAAGCAATGCCAGTTGAATATACGCCGAAGGTTCCGATTGAACAATTCGACTTTATTGTAATTGACGAATGCCACCGATCAATTTACAATCTGTGGAAGCAGGTATTAGACTATTTCGATGCATTTTTAATTGGTTTAACAGCAACACCCGACAAAAGAACCTTTGGTTTTTTTAATGAAAATGTAGTGAGTGAATACACTTATGAAGAATCTGTAACCGATGGGGTAAATGTTCCGTACGATGTATATAATATTGAAACCGAAATATCTAAAAATGGTGATGTAGTAAAAGGTGGTTGGTTTTTAGATAGACGCGATAAATTAACACGAAAAAAACGTTGGCAACAAGAGGAGGAAGATACCGAGTATTCTAAAAATGACCTCGATAAAAAGGTAGTAAACCCAAGCCAAATACGAAATATTATTCGGGAGTATAAACACGCTTTAAAAACAACTATTTTCCCGAATCGTGTGGATGAAAATGGCGATTATGAAGTGCCAAAAACGCTAGTCTTTGCAAAGACTGATAGCCACGCTGATGATATTATTAAAATAATTAGGGAGGAATTTGATGAGGGCAACGACTTCTGTAAAAAGGTAACCTACAAGGCGGAAGAAGATCCTAAATCGGTACTAAACCGTTTCAGAAATTCATACTATCCGCGCATAGCAGTAACAGTTGATATGATCGCTACCGGAACAGATGTAAAACCGTTGGAGGTTTTACTATTTATGCGTGACGTAAAAAGTACCAATTACTTCGAGCAAATGAAGGGTAGAGGAACACGTACTATCAATAGTGACACCTTGCAGCTGGTAACCAAAACCGCTAAAAGTAAAACACACTTTGTAATTGTGGATGCCGTTGGAGCCATTAAATCTAAAAAAAACAGACAGCCGACCTTTAGAACGTAAACCAACAATTGCGCTGAAAGATTTATTGGGAGCCGTAACAATGGGAGTAGCCGATGAAGATTTATTTTTATCGTTGGCAAACCGTTTAATCCGATTAGATAAACAAATAACAGATAAGGAAAAAGACAAGCTGTTAGAATATTCAGGAGGTAAAAATTTAAAGCAAATTACCAAAGAGTTATTAACCGCTTTTGATGAAGATGCTATTGAAGAAAAAACACAAGAATTGATAGCTAAAATTCTTGTTGAAGATAGAACACCACAAGATTATGATAACAGCCGTAAGGAAGCACAAGAAACGCTTATTTCACAAGCTGCTACAACGTTTAATGGCGAACTAAATAATTATGTAGACAATGTTAGAAAGCAACACGATCAAATTATTGATAGTGTAAATATTGACACAGTTACCAAATCGGAATGGGATACAACTTCGGTAGATAAAGCCAAAGAAATTGTGAAAGATTTTAGCGAATATTTGCTAAAACATAAAGATGAAATTGCCGCTTTAAGCATTTTTTATAACCAGCCCTACAACCGCCGAAACATTACTTTTAAAATGATTCAGGAAGTGTTTGAGAAGCTTACTTTAGAGAAGCCATTATTGGCTCCTGATTATGTTTGGGAAGCTTACAAAGCACTGGAAGAGGTGAAGAGCGAACAACCAAAAGATGAGCTAACAGCATTGGTATCATTAATTCGAAGAGTGTGTGGAATAGACCAAGAACTAAAAGCATTTGACAGCACTATTGATGAGAATTATAGAAAATGGATTTTTAAACAAAATGCAGGGCAACACAACCGTTTTACAGCTGAGCAGTTAGATTGGTTACGAATGTTAAAAGACCACGTTGTTAGTAGCTACCATATTGAAATTGAAGACCTAGACTTTACGCCATTTGATGCCAAAGGCGGACGAGGTAAAATGTACCAGTTATTTGGTAATGAAATGAATGAAATTATGAATGAATTAAATGAAGTATTAGCAGCATAATGAGAGAAGATTGGGTAGAATGTAAACTTGGTGATGTACTTACAGTTCATAGTGGAAAAGGTTTAACGGCAAAAAATAATGTCAGGTGTAGGTTATCCAGTTTATGGTGGAAATGGTATAACAGGATATCATTCAGATTATCTTTTAAGTGAAAGAAAACTAATTATAGGAAGAGTTGGTGTAAGATGTGGTGTAACTCACCTAACAAAGGAAAAATCCTGGGTTACAGATAATGCGCTGATTGTGAATTTTAAGTTATTAGGTTTTAATTTGAGGTTTATGCAATTGAAATTGCAGTTTGAAAACCTAAATAAGCTTTCAAATTCAACAGCACAACCGGTAATTTCAGGGTCAAAGATTTATGCCTATGAAATTTCATTCCCTCCATTCCCCGAACAACGAGCCATAGTAGCCAAAATAGAAGAATTATTTAGCAGTTTAGATAGCGGTATTGCCGACCTTAAAAAAGCACAAGAGCAACTTAAAATATATAGACAAGCAGTACTTAAAAAAGCTTTTGAGGGAGAGTTAACTAAAGAGTGGAGAGCAAAACAAACCAACCTACCAACGGCAGAAGAATTGTTGGAGCAAATTAAAGAAGAGCGTAAAAATCATTACCTTAATCAAATAGCTGATTGGAAGAAAGCTGTAAAAGATTGGGATGGTATAGGGGCGAAACCTAGTAAGCCAAAAATGGTGAAAGAGTTATTTCCGTTGGTAAAAGAAGAGTTGGAGGTGTTGCCTATTGAACCGGATACTTGGAAATGGTGTAAAGTTGATAAAATTGCTGGACATAATGCTAATTCTTTAAAGGCAGGTCCATTTGGATCTTCCCTTAAGAAGTCTTTTTATACTGAAACAGGATATAAAATTTATGGTCAAGAACAGGTTATTTCTGGTAATGCTTATTTTGGAGATTATTATGTAGGAGAAGAAAAATATAATTCTTTGATTAATTGTGCAGTGTTTCCAAAAGACATATTAATATCTTTGGTTGGTACTGTTGGGAAAGTTTTAGTTTTACCTGATGATAGCGAACAAGGAATAATTAATCCTCGATTAGTAAAAATCACATTAAACCGTTTTTATGATTCTATATTCTTTAAGTACTACTTTGAAAGTTCATTTTTAAAGAGTTTATATAAAGTTAAAAATCACGGAACAACAATGGATGTTTTAAATTTGGGTAGTATTAAAGAGTTGCCATATCCATTATGTTCAATTCAAGAACAACACCAAATCGTACAAGAAATAGAAAGCCGTTTATCGGTATGTGATAAAGTAGAAGAAACCATTGTAGAGAGTTTAGAAAAGTCTAAAGCGTTGCGCCAAAGCATACTTAAAAAGGCATTTGAGGGTAAACTTTTAAATGATGCAGAAATAGCAGCCTGTAAAGCTGCATTAGATTATGAGCCTGCAAGCGTGTTGTTGGAGCGGATAAAAGCAGAGAAAACAAAGAGTATTAAAAGTAAAAAACAATAAATAACCCTTGTTTTGGTACAAGATATTTTTAAAACAACCCTTGTTTTGTTACAAAATTTAACAAAAACAACCCTTACTTTGTTACAAAAAGCTATATTTGCTATTGAAATTAAATAAAAGACAGTGAATTTTTATCGCCACATATCAAACAGCTTAACAGATTGGAAAGCAGCAGACAACCGCAAACCCTTAATTTTAAGAGGTGCGCGTCAGGTTGGTAAAACCACCTTAATTAAAGAGTTTTCTAAATTGTACAAACACAGTGTGTTATTAAATCTCGAAAAACCAGCAGATTTACAGTTTTTCGAAATGTACACAGATGTGAAAACAATAGTTGATGGGTTATTTTTAACCAACAATATTGCAAGCAATCAAATAAGTAACACCTTGTTATTTATAGATGAAATACAGGAATCTCCAAAAGCAATACAGTTGCTGCGTTATTTTTATGAAGAAATACCTGAGCTGCACGTAATAGCTGCAGGTTCGTTATTAGAATTTGCTATTCGTGAAGTAGAAAGTTTTCCTGTAGGTAGAGTTGAATTTAGATATTTATATCCTTTAAATTTTAAAGAATATTTAGCGGCAGCAGGTAACACGGTTGCTTTAGAACATTTACAGCAAGTGCCTTTAAAACCAGTAGCACACACGGTTTTGTTGAAGCTTTTTAATCAGTATGCAATTATTGGTGGAATGCCCGAGGTGGTAAAAACCTATTTAAATACGCAAAGCATAAGTGATTTACCAAAAGTGTATGAAAGTATTTGGGAAACGTATAAAAATGATGTTGAAAAATACACCACCAACAATACCGAGCGCAATGTGATAAAACATATAATGGCAACGGCACATTTATATGTAGATCAACGCATTAAATTTCAAAATTTCGGGAACTCAAATTACCGTTCAAGAGAAGTAGGTGAAGCAATGCGTAATTTAGATGCAGCAAAAATTATTCAGCTTGTGTATCCAACAACACAGGTGGAGGTTCCAATCATACCCGATTTTAAAAAGTCGCCACGATTACAGTTTTTAGATACAGGAATTGTGAATCACACTTTAGGTATTCAGGCAGAAATGTTAGCGCTTTCAGATTTAAGCAACTCCTATAAAGGAGCAATTATACCGCATTTGGTTACGCAAGAATTACAGTCGTTAAATACATTTAGAAGTTCAAAACCTAACTTTTGGGTGCGAGAAAAAAGTCAGTCTTCGTCTGAAGTTGATGTAGTAGTGCAGCATCAAGGAAAAATAATTCCTATTGAAGTGAAATCTGGTAGTGAAGGCACCTTGAAATCGTTACATCAATTTATGGACAGAACAAATCACCCATTCGCTGTAAGAGTATATGCAGGTGAGTTTAAAGTTGAACAGCAGAGCACGCCAAGTGGAACACCTTATTTACTAATGAATTTACCGTATTATATGGTAACAATGTTACCAGAATATTTAACCTATTTTACTGAAAACGGTAAACTAGAATAATTAACCTTATTAAAATAAATCAATGACAGAATCAACAATAATATCAAAGGTTTGGAACTTCGCAAATGTATTGCGTGATGATGGTGTAGGATATGGAGATTATCTAGAACAAATTACATACTTGCTATTCTTAAAAATGGCAGATGAATTAAACAAACCACCGTATTCTAAAAATTTGGCATTTCCAAAAATCAAGGATGCCGAAAATAACGAAATTGAAGATGGTGAAATTTGCAACTGGCCAACTTTATCGGGTAAAAGAGGAGCCGAATTAGAAGTGTTTTACAATCAAATGTTGAGGAGTTTGTCCACAGAAAAAGGAATCTTGGGCCAAATATTTACGAAGAGTCAAAATAAAATACAAGATCCAGCCAAGTTGTTGAAAGTCATTGATATGATTGATAAGGAGCAGTGGAGCCTAATGGGTGCGGATATCAAAGGAAAGATATATGAAGGATTATTAGAGAAAAATGCGGAGGACACCAAAAGTGGAGCTGGACAATATTTTACACCACGTGCATTAATTAAAACAATGGTGGCTTGTATACAGCCAAAGCCATTAAAAACCATAATAGACCCTGCTTGTGGTACCGGAGGTTTCTTTTTAGCTGCCTACGATTATATCGTGGCCAATAATAAACTGGACAGAGAAGAAAAGGAATTCCTAAAAAACAAAACCTTCCACGGTAATGAAATTGTAGCCAACACACGCAGAATGTGTTTGATGAATATGTTCTTGCATAACATTGGTGAAATTGATGGGGAAACGTTTATTTCTTCTGCAGATGCTTTAATTTCTGATGATGGAGCCAGATACGATTATGTATTGGCGAATCCACCTTTCGGTAAAAAAAGCAGTATGACGATTACCAATGAAGAAGGGAACTTAGAGAAACAAGACCTTAGTTATAACAGACAAGACTTTTGGGCAACCACCTCTAACAAGCAGTTAAATTTCTTACAGCATATAAAATCACAATTAAAGATAACTGGTGAAGCGGCAGTGGTTTTACCTGATAACGTGTTGTTTGAAGGTGGAGCAGGTGAGGCAGTACGGAAAGAACTGTTAAAAACAACAGAACTGCATACTATTTTACGCTTGCCTACGGGTATATTTTATGCGCAGGGAGTAAAAGCAAATGTGTTATTTTTTAATAACAAACCAGCCTCAAAAGATGCTTGGACAAAAGATGTATGGATATACGATTATAGAAATAATGTACACCATACACCAAAGAAAAACCCAATGCGAATGTCACACCTACAAGATTTTATAGATGTGTATAATACAGAAAACAGACATAAACGTACAGAAACTTGGAGCGAAGAAAATCCTGATGGTCGATGGAGAAAATTCAGCTATGATGAGATCATAGCTAGAGATAAAACCAACTTAGATATATTTTGGATCAAAGACAAGAGCCTAGCAGACCTTGACAATCTACCTGATCCAGATATTTTAGCAGAAGAAATTATTGAAAACTTACAATCAGGTATAGATTGCTTCCAAGAAATTATGGATACTTTGAGTGAGAATGTAGATTCATAGTATTTAATCACTTCTATTTTTAATAAAAAGTAAGATCAACTAAAATGGGGCAGATTCCAAATTATTTTGCCCCATCTCCAGCAGTATTCTGTTCCGTTACTCTCCACTACATACAGCTTCCGTTTCCGTGCAGTAAGAGCTAAAAAAAGCACTTACTTTTTGCCTTTGCGCTTTTTAATTCCGTTTCCATAAGAATAAACACAATAAAACAGAAACATTCGTGCAGCCAATAAAGAAATAGGTCTAATTACAAAATTTGGATTGCGCCAAAATAGCATCAATTGCACCATAATAGGTGTTTTAATAAATAAAAGTAAATAATAAGGCTCCTTTGTGGTGTTTAGTAGCGTTCAAAAATTTAGCACGTTCATTGTCACTGAACACAGTAAAATAATGAACGAACTAATTTAAATACAACCGTTGTTAATTTTGCAACAGTTCAACTTACGTGAAATACTCGGTTGTTCAAAGTCAATAATATACCCCATCTACAGCAGTATTCCATTCCGTTGCACTTCATTGCATACAGCTTCCAATTCCGCACAGTAAAAACCACCAAAAAAGCCTGTCCTGAGCGTAGTCGAAGGGCAAGTACTTACTCTTTGCCTTTGCGCTCACGTCATCCTCAGCTTGACTGGGGATCTCATCATAGAATAATTCCAATTTCACTCCGTTTCCATTAGAAAAGACACAACAAACTACAAACATCCGTGCAGGCAATTAAGTTAAGTGTGCCTATAATTTAAACAATAATGAACTTAACGCAATAAGATGTCTAGCTTAGCTAATAATCACTCCCTATAAAATCTGAACTTATATTAACATACCTATTATTTTTAAATTTATATTTCATATAGTAATGCTCTGAAGGACAACAGCGTGCATCATTTTCTGTGTAAATAGAAGCTTCTGCTAATAGTATTCCATTTTCTGCATTTTTAACACGGATATAACCGTAACCCTTGGGTTTAGCTAATTCCCAGTCTGTAGTAACGTTTGTTAATGTGTAAGCTCCCTTTTTTAATAGGAAAGTAAAAATATCCTGACTGTAGGTATTTCCACCCCTCCAACCTCCTTCAGTATGCACAACAACTATTAAATCATTGGTGCCATCATTGTCTAAGTCCGTATATAAAATAGGGCTTGACATATAAAGATTAATCTCTTGTTTTAAGGGTATTTTACAATGTATCATGGTAGCGGAATACTGAATGTCGCCTTCTAAGTATTTAAAAACTAAATCAAAAACACTATCCGTTTTAGTTTCAGTACTTGGATATTTTTTGAAACTATTGTGCTCTTTTTTAAAAGCTTTCCATTCTTTAGCATATTCATTATAATAATATGTTTTTATTTTGTTTAATACATTTTCATCTAGTAAGCCGTGATTCTCAATTTCTATAGTTTTATTTAAATAATTGATATTTTTATTCGTACTAGTTTCGATTGAAATTGAATTGGGTGTTTCCTTTTTTATGATAGGAGGTAATTTTTCTTTTTCAGTAAGTAAATTAACTTTAGGTTTTTTGTTTGCAATGCAAGCGTTAAACAACAAGGCATTCAAACTAATAATAAATATTTTCTTTAGCAATTTCATTTTTCAAGTTATTAAATTAATGTACTTCATATAACATTAAATATTTATAGATATTGCCACGTTGCACAAATAATTTAACTTAATTTTTATCTTCAATTTCTATGATTAAAAACAAAATAAAGAATCTAGTTTTCTTATTATATTTTATAATAATTTTATTTCTGTTTACTAGGACCCATAATAGCAGTATTCCATTCCGTTGCACTCCATTGCCTAAGGCTTCCAATAAAGTATAGGTACTTGCTAAAAAAAGCTTGCTCTACCCATAATCTTAGAGCAAGCTGCTAGTCTTTACCTTTGGAATTTTAAATCTGATTTTCTTAAAAATCTTTCAAAATTCACAAATTAGCAGCTTTTTAATTATGAATGTATTTTTTAAATTTATACACTAAAACAATTTAAGAATGATAGGTGCAATTATAGGTGACATTGTTGGCTCAATTTACGAGTTCAACAATCATAAAAGCAAGGAGTTTCCTCTCTTTAAAAAGGAAAGCACATTTACAGATGACACGGTTATGACTATTGCAGTTGCAGATTTTATATTATGTGACCACGGAAATCCTGGGCAACCAAGATATATTTCTTATTTACATAATTGGTATAAGAAATATCCAAACGAATCGTATGGCTCAAAGTTTATTCAATGGATAAAAGCCTTTGACACGCTTCGTTACGTTGATTACAAACCATATAACAGTTTTGGCAATGGTGCTGCTATGAGAATATCGCCTGTTGCAGATAGTATTAGGAGTATGGAAAGTTGTATGTTAAATGCTAAAGGTTTTACAGAAGTTTCTCACAACCATCCTGAAGGAATTAAAGGCGCTCAGGCTACGGCAGGATTGATTTTACTTTCAAGAACAGAAAAGGATAAATCCAAACTCCGTAAATACATAGAACAGGGATTTGGTTATGACTTAAACAGAACAGTTGACGAATTGAGAGAAACGTATTTATACAATGAAACCTGTCAAGAAACCGTTCCTGAAGCAATTATTTGTTTTTTAGAAAGTACAGATTTTGAGGATGCAATCCGTAATGCAATTTCAATCGGTGGCGATAGTGATACCTTAGCTGCCATAACAGGTTCAATAGCAGAAGCGTATTACCAAGAAATTCCGAAATGGATATTAGAAGAAACAATAAACAGACTACCTACCGATATAAAGGAAGTACTTAGAAGATTTTACAGAGAAATCTTATGACTATCCTAAAATAGCAAAAACAGTGATAGAACTAACTCAATCAAGTGCTAAGTGAATTACAAATTTTTAAGAATTCAAATCTAAATTGAAATTAAAGAATAAATGAAATCAAAAAGCCATCCATCTCCAGCAGTATTCCGTTCCGTTGCACTACACTGCATACAGCTTCCAATTCCGCACAGTAAGAACTTGCTGAAAAAAAGCCTGTCCTGAGCGTAGTCGAAGGGCAAGAACTTACTTTTTGCCTTTGCCCTTTTGATACGTCATCCTGAACTTGTTTCAGGATCTCATCATAATCCGAACAACTAACAATTCCGTTTCCATAAGTAACAGTAGTAAAAACTACAAACATTCGTGCAGGTAATATAGATAGATAAAATATTTTGATAAAAAAGATTTCATTATAGTTCACTATTTTACGAAACCAAACAAAATGATTTGGTTTCGTTAGGGTTTCAGTATTGATTTTTTATATGGAAATGACAACTTTCCAAAATTGTTAATTTAAAGCGTATTTTAATTCTAAAAATATCGAACACACTTAAATCGATTGAGATAACTTAAATTTACACTAAAATCGTACGCAATTGAAAATTCGTGTACTCCTCCAGTTAAACCAATATTACTTGTGTTAATATCATATGAATAACCAAATTTAAAACCTTCCCATTTTATCCCAGCAAAAACATCAAAAGAGCTTATAAAATCATTACTTAACCCTGTTTTTAATGGATTTGTTGCTATTAAAAACCCAAGAGTAAATTTATTGTCATACACATATTGACTACCTATATCAAGCCTGCTATATTTAGATTGCATCATGAAGTTGGAGAGAAAATAGACACTGTTATTATCAGAATATCTGTTATTAGAATATCTATAAAGTGGAAATTCTAGATTTGCATGAGCGGAAATAAATATATCCAATGGAGTATCTTCATATTGGGTCATAGATATATTTGGTCTATTCAAATGACGAAGTGTAAGTCCTACCCAGGAGTTTTCATTATTAAATAACAATGAAGAACTAAAATCAAAAAAAGTCCTGCTATCATTTAATGTTATTGGATCCATCGTATTAGGATGTATAAATCCTGTATTTATATTAATTTGATCTTCCAATAAAATATTTTGAAAACCAAAATCTTTAAACCCAAATCCCACAGAAACACTTGGTCTTACAAACCAATCCTCATTTAATTGAATTGCCAGTGCATAGTTTAAATTAATTTGATTAAAGTTGTATTTAGATTCACTTTCGGTATGTTTTAAAAATGTAATACCAATGCCACTTTTCACCCCTTCAAACCAAGAATCAATATATAAAAAATCGGTATTAATTTTAACTCCAAAACTAGTCCATTGGGAACGATGTATCATCCCTAATTTAGTACTTCTTAACGCACCTGTAAATGAAGTATTTATGGTTTCAGGAACCAAAAAAGTTTGTGTAAAAATTGGATCCTGAGAATAAATTTTTCCAAAAACAAAGAGTGCTAATATTAAACTATACTTCATAAATCCTTTATTTAAGTAATGTTATAGGTGTTGTTTCTGTTAGCTGCTTATTATAAAATGTAGTAGCCCTAACAACCATTACGTAATTCCCATTTTCGGCATAACTTCCCCTGAGCATACCGTCCCATCCTTTTAAAGAAAGACCCTCTTCAAAATAAATCAAAGAGCCCCAAGTATCATAAATACTCATTTCCATAGTAGTTAAACCTTTAAATGACGGTCTTATCGTATCATTAATTCCATCATCATTTGGAGTAAAACCTGTAGGGTTTATAAGCTCATATCCTTTTGTAACCAATAATGTTCGACTAAATGAATAAGTACAACCAATCGCATATTCAACAGTTTGTGTAACCTCAAATGAATCTTCATAAGTATATATATGTTCTGGATTTTCTTCATAAACAATTAGTGAGCCATCACCAAAATCCCAGCTAATTGAAATATAATCACCTGTTGAATTATTGGTAAATTGAATAGGATCTTGTATAGACAAAGTGTGATACTCTTCAATACCAAATGAAGTATATTCTAACGATTGTTTTCCAATATATGGCAAATCGTCCACCACAAAATTTTCTTGATAAGTGCACCCATTTGAATCTGTTATTTGAACCGTGTAGGTTCCTCCTTGATTTGTGGTCATTATTTCCCTATTTGAACCAGAAGCAATACCACCAGACCAATTAAATAAATAAGGAGGAAATCCACCCAAGCCATTTGCTTTTGTCTCTTGACCAACTTCTTTTAAATCACAATTTGTAACAATATTTGATGTAAGCATTAAATCTAAAGGTGCCTGTCTTATAACCGTAAATTGTTCCGTGACCGAGCAATTGTAAACATCTGTAACAGTGACCATATAATTTCCTGCAGGAATACTTGTTAAATCTTCTGTTGTACTTCCATTGCTCCAATTATAAGTATATGGTAAGGTCCCTCCAAAAACTTGTAAATCGATACTTCCGCTATTTACATTGTTACAATCTGTGGCATCTCCTACAATTCCGTTTAATGAAAGCGCTGAGGGCTCTATAATTATAAAACTTTCATTGATTGGACATTGATAAGCTGCACTATCTGTAATTAAAACCGAGTATGTCCCTGCTGCAAGATTATTTCTTTGAACACCAGCACTGTTATCATCACTCCAAGTTACAGATAATGGTCCCACGCCACCAACCACATTCAAATCAATGGATCCATTATTTTCCCCAAAACAAGTAATTTGAGTGACTACAGGGTCTATATGAAAAATAGGCTCTGTAATTTCAATTGTTTCAATTTTCTGACAGTTATTTTGATCTACAACCGTAACCATATAAATTCCTGGAGATAGATTATTTTGAACCAATCCATTTCCTAAATTACTCCAAGTAACGGTGTACGGAGCAACCCCTCCACTAAGTGATAATTGAATACTTCCATCATTAGCTCCATAACATGTAACATCCGTTTTAACTACATCAATAATAATTTCTGAAGGCTGATTTAACGGAACACTTATTTGTTCTATGCAACCTAAACTATCTGTAGTTGTTAATAAATAGGTACCTGCAGTCAAGCCATAAATATTTTGAGAAGTACTCACAAATCCACCAGGCCCCTGCCACTTAAATTGATAATCAAAAATACCTGGTGCTGTTTCAAACGGAGTTCCTCCAGACGCCTCTACCTCAATAGAGCCATTACTTTCTCTAAAACATAATATATTTACTGAAGAAATTACATTTATTACTAAAGGTATAGGTTCTGTTAAAATATACGTTTCTGAAACCAAACAACCATTCGCGTCACTAATTTCAATAATATAGGTCCCTACTCCTAAAACTGTTTGATCTTCAATTCCATTAACAATTCCTGATCCATCAACTGTCGTCCAGTTATAGTTGTAAGGTGGTGTACCTCCTTCTACTGAAATTTTAACAATCCCATCCAAATTGCCAAAACAATTAATGTTTTTTACTTCATCCGTTACAATAATCAATGCATTCGGTTCTGTAATTGTGTAAGTTTTTGAAAATGGACAACCACCTGCATCATTAACTTCTAATGTATAATCACCCGACACTAAATTATAAATACTTTCGGTTGTTGCTACAAAACCATTTGGACCTGTCCAAGAAATTAAATATGGGGAACCAGTGCTAAATGGAATCCCACCAGTTATGGTAGCTTCTAACGAAGCATTATCAGAGTTAAAACAAGAGTTATTTGTTACCACAACATCAGCATTGGTCGCTGGATTAACTGTTACTGCCACATTAAAATTAGCTCCTATACAACTTCCCGAAAATGGTGTAACTGTGTATAAAACGGTTGAAGGATTCGTTGTTGTGTTTATAAGCGTTTGACTAATGGTGCTTTGAGGTACCAATTCCTCCAGTGCTCCAGTTATAGAACCTGAAGGCGTTATTATAGGTGTTGACCAAGTATACATGGTCCCCGCAGGAACAATATTCCCAGCAATAGTGGATGGATCAACTATAAATGAATTACTGCTGCAAATAGTGCTGCTTTCTGAATTTATTTGAGGTACCTGATTTACTTCCACACTGGCTATTTCAGAAATTAAATTTGTACATCCTCCTGCTGGAAAAGTAATCACCACATAATAATAAATCGTCCCAACAGTATCAGTTGGTGGATCATAAGTGTCATTTGTAGCTATTGATATTGCTGTTCCGCCTAAGTTTGAATCTGTTGTATTTTCATACCATTGATAT
>NZ_JBFHHX010000079.1:0-16002 GCF_041596795.1 Lutibacter sp. | reverse complement strand
TAGTTTTTTAACCTAAAGTTTTTGTCCATTGGCAACAAAAAAATTTACCGAAAGAATAAACTTTGCATCAGCTAAATTGGTAACTGAATATCCTGATTTTTTAGATATTCAAGTAAAATCTTTTCAAGATTTTTTCCAATTGAAAACCAAAGCTGACGAACGAAGTACAGAAGGATTGTATAAAACCTTCTTAGATAATTTCCCAATTACAGACACTCGTAATCAATTTGTATTAGAGTTTTTGGATTACTTTGTTGATCCACCACGCTACTCTATACAAGAATGTATTGAAAGAGGTTTAACATATTGTGTACCGTTAAAAGCAAGATTAAAGCTTTACTGTACCGATCCTGAACACGAAGATTTTGAAACAATTGTTCAAGATGTGTATCTTGGAACAATTCCTTACATGACTCATAGCGGTACCTTTGTTATTAACGGAGCTGAAAGAGTTGTTGTTTCTCAATTACATCGTTCACCTGGAGTATTCTTCGGACAGTCTTTCCATGCAAATGGAACCAAATTATATTCAGCAAGAGTAATTCCTTTTAAAGGTTCTTGGATTGAATTTGCTACCGATATCAATCAAGTGATGTATGCGTATATCGATAGAAAGAAAAAATTACCAGTAACTACATTGTTTAGAGCAATTGGATACGAGAGAGATAAAGATATTTTAGAAATTTTTGATCTTGCAGAAGAAATTAAAGTTTCAAAAAGTGGACTTAAAAAATATTTAGGAAGAAAATTAGCTGCACGTGTTTTAAAAACTTGGTTTGAAGATTTCGTAGATGAGGATACCGGCGAGGTAGTTTCTATTGAAAGAAATGAAATTGTATTAGACCGTGATACTATTTTAGAAAAAGAACAAGTTGATGAAATTGTAGATTCTGGCGCAAAAACTATCTTACTTCATAAGGAAGATAATGAAATGGCAGATTATGCTATTATTCATAATACTTTACAAAAAGATCCAACAAACTCTGAAAAAGAGGCTGTTGAACATATTTATAGACAATTACGTAACGCTGAACCACCAGATTTTGAAACGGCAAAAGGAATTATTGATAAATTATTCTTTTCTGAGCAACGTTATAATTTAGGTGAAGTTGGTCGTTATAGAATGAATAAGAAGTTAGAACTTTCAATCGATATGGATGAAAAAGTTTTAACAAAAGTAGATATAATTACTATTATCAAAAACTTGATAAAATTAGTTAATTCTAAAGCTGAAGTTGATGATATTGACCACTTATCTAACCGTCGTGTTCGTACTGTTGGTGAGCAATTAGCTAGTCAATTTGGTGTTGGTTTATCTCGTATGGCTCGTACAATTCGTGAAAGAATGAATGTACGTGATAATGAGGTTTTCACACCTATTGATTTAATTAACGCAAAAACATTGTCATCAGTAATTAACTCATTCTTTGGTACTAACCAGTTATCTCAATTTATGGATCAAACAAATCCATTAGCAGAGATTACTCATAAAAGAAGATTATCAGCATTAGGACCAGGAGGTTTATCTCGTGAAAGAGCCGGGTTTGAGGTACGTGACGTTCACTATACTCACTATGGTCGTTTATGTCCTATTGAAACTCCTGAAGGACCAAACATTGGTTTAATTTCTTCATTAGCTGTATTTGCAAAAGTTAATAATTTAGGTTTTATAGAAACTCCTTATAGAGAAGTTTTAGATGGAAACGTAAATATTAGTGATGAACCAAGATATTTAAGTGCCGAAGAAGAAGAAGGAATGAAATTTGCGCAATCAAATTTACCTTTAACTGATGAAGGTAGATTTGTTGATGAAAAAGTAATTGTTAGAGAAGAGGCAGATTATCCTGTAGTTGATCCAACATTGGTTAATTATATGGACGTTGCTCCAAATCAAATTGCATCTATTTCTGCATCACTTATTCCTTTCTTGGAGCATGATGATGCGAACCGTGCATTGATGGGATCTAACATGATGCGTCAGGCTGTACCATTATTACAACCTGAATCACCAATTGTTGGTACAGGATTAGAATTAAGAGTTGCAAAAGATTCTCGTATTTTAATGAATGCTGAAGGTGCTGGGGTTGTTGAATATGTTGATGCAAATACCATTGTTATTAAATACGACAGTACTGAAGAAGAGAGAATGGTAAGTTTTGATAGCGATAGCAAAACATACGATTTAATTAAATTTAGAAAAACAAACCAAGGAACTTCAATTAACTTAAAACCTATTGTTAAAAAAGGTGATAGAGTTGAAGAAGGACAAGTACTTTGTGAAGGTTATGCTACACAAAAAGGTGAATTAGCCTTAGGTAGAAACATGAAAGTAGCCTTTATGCCTTGGAAAGGATATAACTTTGAGGATGCAATTGTAATTTCTGAAAAAGTTGTAAAAGAAGATATTTTTACTTCTATTCATATTGATGAATATTCATTAGAAGTTAGAGATACTAAGTTAGGTGCTGAAGAATTAACAAACGATATTCCAAATGTTTCAGAAGAAGCTACTAAAGATTTAGATGAAAATGGAATGATTCGTATTGGAGCAGAAGTGAAGCCTGGAGATATCTTAATTGGTAAAATTACTCCAAAAGGTGAATCAGATCCAACGCCTGAAGAAAAATTATTAAGAGCTATTTTTGGTGATAAAGCAGGAGATGTAAAAGATGCATCATTAAAAGCTTCTCCATCATTAAGAGGTGTTGTTATTGATAAAAAATTATTTGAAAGAGCTGTTAAAGATAAATCTAAAAGAGCTCAGGATAAAATAAGCTTAGCTAATTTAGAAAGTAAATATACTGCAAAATTAGAAGACCTTAGAACTGTTTTAATTGATAAGTTATTCACTTTAATTAGTGGTAAAACATCTCAAGGAGTAATTAATGATTTAGGTGAAGAAATACTTCAAAAAGGTAAAAAGTTCACATTAAAAATGTTAAATGCTGTACCAGATTTCAGTTATTTAACAAAAGGTGTTTGGACTACTGATGATCATATTAATGTTCTTGTTGCAGAATTAATTCACAACTATAAGATTAAAGTAAATGATTTACAAGGATCTTTACGTCGTGAGAAATTTACAGTGTCTGTTGGAGATGAATTACCTGCAGGTATTTTAAAACTAGCTAAAATTTACATTGCTAAAAAGCGTAAATTAAAAGTTGGTGATAAAATGGCGGGTCGTCACGGAAACAAAGGTATTGTAGCTAGAATTGTTAGAGCTGAAGATATGCCTTTCTTAGAAGATGGAACACCTGTTGATATTGTATTAAATCCACTTGGGGTACCATCACGTATGAACATTGGTCAGATTTATGAAACAGTTCTTGGATGGGCTGGTCAAAATTTAGGTAGAAAATATGCAACACCAATTTTTGATGGTGCAACTATCGATCAAATTAATGCATTAACTGATGAAGCAGGAATTCCAAGATTTGGTCATACGTATTTATACGATGGTGGAACTGGGCAACGTTTTGATCAACCTGCTACTGTAGGTGTTATTTATATGATTAAATTAGGTCATATGATTGATGATAAAATGCACGCACGTTCTATTGGACCTTACTCTTTAATTACGCAACAACCATTAGGAGGTAAAGCTCAGTTTGGAGGTCAACGTTTTGGAGAGATGGAGGTTTGGGCACTTGAAGCATATGGAGCATCAAGTACATTGAGAGAAATTTTAACAGTAAAATCGGATGATGTTCTTGGTAGAGCTAAAACATACGAAGCAATTGTTAAAGGAGACGCAATGCCAGAACCAGGTTTACCAGAATCATTTAACGTATTAATGCACGAACTTAAAGGTTTAGGTTTAGACGTTAGATTAGAAGAATAATAACTAAAAATAGTAAGGAGGTAAAACCCTCCTTACTATTCAATATATTTTTACATTTTTAAATTATCCATCATTATTATGGCAATTAAAAGCGATAAATACACTGTAAAAAAATTCAATAAAATTTCTATTGGTTTAGCATCTCCAGAAGCAATTCTAGAGAAATCTAACGGTGAAGTTTTAAAACCAGAGACTATAAATTACCGAACTCATAAACCTGAAAGAGATGGATTGTTTTGTGAGCGAATTTTTGGTCCTATCAAAGATTATGAATGTGCCTGTGGTAAATACAAAAGAATTCGTTATAAAGGAATTGTTTGTGATCGATGTGGTGTTGAAGTTACAGAAAAGAAAGTACGTAGAGATAGAGTAGGACACATTAACTTAGTTGTTCCTGTTGCTCATATTTGGTACTTTAAATCATTACCTAACAAAATGGGATACCTTTTAGGTTTACCATCTAAAAAGTTAGATATGATTATTTACTACGAAAGATATGTAGTAATTCAACCAGCGGGAGCTAAAAACGCAGCTGGAGAACCATTGCAAAAAATGGATTTCTTAACGGAAGAAGAATATTTAGATATTCTTGAGAGTTTCCCTGTAGAAAATCAATATTTAGATGATAGTGACCCAGATAAGTTTATAGCTAAAATGGGTGCTTCTTGTTTAATTGATTTATTTAATAGAATAGATTTAGATGAGTTGTCTTATGAATTACGTCATAAAGCAAATACAGAAACATCTAAACAACGTAAAACGGAAGCTTTAAAAAGATTAAATGTTGTTGAATCTTTTAGAGATGCTGCTAAAAATAGAGAAAATCGTCCGGAATGGATGATAATGAAAGTTATTCCGGTAACTCCACCAGAATTACGTCCATTAGTTCCTTTAGATGGTGGTAGATTTGCTACTTCAGATTTAAATGATTTATACAGAAGAGTAATTATTAGAAACAATCGTTTAAAGCGTTTGGTTGAAATAAAAGCTCCAGAAGTAATTTTACGTAATGAAAAACGTATGTTACAAGAATCTGTAGATTCTTTATTTGATAATACTCGTAAGTCGTCAGCAGTAAAAACGGAATCTAACCGTCCATTAAAATCATTATCAGATTCTTTAAAAGGTAAGCAAGGACGTTTCCGTCAAAACTTACTTGGTAAACGTGTGGATTATTCAGCACGTTCTGTAATTGTTGTTGGACCAGAATTAAAATTATACGAATGTGGATTGCCAAAAGATATGGCAGCTGAATTATACAAACCTTTTGTTATTAGAAAATTAATAGAAAGAGGAATTGTAAAAACAGTAAAATCTGCTAAAAAAATTATAGATAAAAGAGAACCAGTTGTATGGGATATATTAGAGAATGTATTAAAAGGACATCCTGTAATGTTAAACCGTGCTCCTACATTACACAGACTGGGTATTCAAGCTTTTCAGCCAAAATTAATTGAAGGAAAAGCAATTCAATTACACCCATTAGTTTGTACGGCATTCAACGCGGATTTTGATGGTGACCAAATGGCAGTTCATTTACCATTAGGACCTGAAGCAATTCTAGAATGTCAGTTGTTAATGTTGGCTTCTCACAACATATTAAACCCTGCAAATGGTGCGCCTATTACGGTACCATCTCAGGATATGGTACTTGGTTTATATTATATGACCAAAGAAAGAAGATCAACTCCTGAAGTTCCTGTAAAAGGTGAAGGATTAACATTCTATTCTCCAGAAGAAGTTACTATTGCTTTTAATGAAAAAGCGGTAGACTTAAATGCTATTATTAAAGTTAGAACAAAAGATTTTAATGAAGAAAAGCAATTGGTTTCTAAAATTATTGAAACTACTGTAGGTAGAGTTTTATTTAATGAAGTTGTACCTGAAGCTGCTGGTTATGTGAATGAGGTATTGAACAAAAAATCTTTAAGAGATATTATTGGTGAAATATTAAAAGTTACCGATGTTCCAACTACTGGAAAATTCTTAGATGATATGAAAGATATGGGATACAAATTTGCATTCCAAGGAGGTCTATCATTTAGTTTAGGTGATATTATTATTCCACCAGAAAAACATAAAATGATTGCTGATGCCAATGCGCAAGTAGATAATATTATAGCAAACTATAATATGGGTATGCTTACAAATAAAGAGCGTTACAATCAGGTAATTGATATTTGGGGATCTACAAATAACCGTTTAACCGAATTATCAATGAAACGTTTACGTGAAGATAAACAAGGGTTTAACTCGGTATTTATGATGCTTGACTCTGGCGCAAGGGGTTCTAAAGAACAAATTCGTCAGTTAACAGGTATGCGTGGATTAATGGCGAAACCTAAAAAATCTACATCAAGTGGTGGAGAAATTATTGAAAACCCAATTTTATCGAACTTTAAAGAAGGTTTATCAATTTTAGAATACTTTATTTCTACTCACGGTGCTCGTAAAGGTTTAGCGGATACGGCGTTAAAAACAGCAGATGCTGGTTATTTAACTCGTCGTTTAGTAGATGTTTCACAAGATGTTATTATTAATGAATTTGATTGTGGTACATTAAGAGGTTTAAATGTTGAAGCCCTTAAAAAGAACGATGAAATTGTTGAGTCTTTAAGAGAAAGAATAGAAGGTCGTGTTACTTTATACGATGTTGTAGACCCAATTACCGAAGAAGTTTTAGCAAAAGCAGGTGAAGAAATATCAGGAGATATTGCTAAAATTATTGAAGGTTCTGCAGTGGAATCTGTTGAAGTAAGATCTGCATTAACATGTGAATCTAAAAAAGGTATTTGTTCTAAATGTTATGGTCACAGTTTGTCTACTAAAAAAATGGTACAAATTGGAGAAGCAGTTGGAGTTGTGGCAGCACAATCAATTGGTGAACCTGGAACACAGTTAACATTAAGAACATTCCACGTTGGTGGGGTTGCAGGTAACATTTCTGAAGAAAATAACTTAAAAACTAGATTCTCAGGTATTGCAAATATTGATGATTTAAAAACTGTTACTGGAAAAGATAATGATGGAAATGATATAAATATTGTTATTTCAAGAACATCAGAAATTAAAGTAATAGATGAAAAAACAGGTTTAACTTTAAGTACAAATAATATTCCTTATGGTTCTGTTATTTATTTTGCCGATGGCGATAAAGTTAAAAGAGGTGATGTAATTTGTAAGTGGGATCCATTTAACGGTGTAATTGTTTCTGAATTTGCTGGTAAAATTGAATTTGAAAGCATTGAAAGAGGTGTAAATTATCTTGTTGAAATAGATGAACAAACAGGTTTCCAAGAAAAGGTAATTATTGAATCTAAAAACAAAAAAACAATTCCTACATTATTATTGAAAGATAAAAATGATGAAGTTATTAGATCATACAACTTACCAGTTGGAGCACATTTAATTGTTGAAGATGGAGAGAAAATTGCAGCAGGTAAAATTGTTGTTAAAATACCTCGTAAATCTGGAAAAGCAGGTGATATTACAGGAGGTTTACCAAGAGTAACAGAGTTATTTGAAGCTCGTAATCCTTCTAACCCAGCTGTAGTTTCTGAAATTGATGGTGTTGTATCTTTCGGAAAAATTAAACGTGGTAATAGAGAAATTGTTGTTGAATCTAAATTAGGTGAAGTTAAGAGATATTTAATTAAATTATCTAACCAAATTTTAGTTCAGGAGAATGACTTTATTAAAGCAGGTATGCCTTTATCTGAAGGTTCAGTTACACCAGATGATATTTTAAATATTGAAGGACCAGGAAAAGTACAAGAGTACTTAGTAAATGAAATTCAAGAAGTTTATAGATTACAAGGTGTAAAAATTAACGATAAGCATTTTGAAGTAGTAGTTCGTCAAATGATGCGTAAAGTTAGAATTATTGATTCTGGAGATACACTATTCTTAGAAAATCAATTAGTTCATAAAAATGACTTTATTGAAGAAAATGATGAAATTTACGGAATGAAAGTTGTTGAAAGCGCTGGAGATTCTAAAGTTCTTAAAGAAGGTCAAATTGTAAGCCCTCGTCAATTAAGAGATGAAAATTCTGTTTTAAGAAGAGAAGATAAAAATTTGGTTGTTGCTAGAGATGCAAGTCCGGCTACAGCTGAACAAATTCTTCAAGGTATTACAAGAGCGTCATTACAAACAAAATCATTTATTTCTGCGGCGTCGTTCCAGGAAACTACTAAAGTATTAAACGAAGCTGCTGTAAGTGGTAAAGTTGATGATTTAGAAGGATTGAAAGAAAATGTAATTGTAGGTAAGAGAATTCCTGCAGGTACTGGTATGAGAGCTTATGATAATATTATTGTAGGATCTAAAGAAGAAATGGATTCAAAGTTATAATTTATGAGTGACAAGAAACCCAAAAACGAGGGACAATTAAATATTGAATTGGATGATAAAACTGCTGAAGGTATTTATTCTAACCTGGCAATTATTAATCATTCAGTATCAGAATTTATAGTTGATTTTATTAGTGTAATGCCTGGGCAACCAAAAGCTAAGGTAAAATCAAGAATAATTTTAACACCTCAGCATGCCAAGCGCTTAGCAAAAGCGTTGGCAGAAAATGTTCAACGGTTTGAACAGAGTCATGGAGAAATTAAAGACTATGAGCAACATCCAATTCCAATGAACTTTGGTCCAACAGGAGAAGCATAGATAAAAAAAAAGCCGAACATTTTGTTCGGCTTTTTTTTTTAATATATAAAAATTATATTTTCGCTGATTTTACAGTTTTTATAATTCTTGCTGCAACTTTATATGGATCTGCGTTTGAAGCAGGTCTTCTATCTTCTAAATATCCTTTCCAACCTTTTGAAACTGTATAAATTGGAATACGAATTGAAGCTCCTCTATCTGAAATTCCATAAGAGAAATCGTGAATAGAAGCTGTTTCATGCTTACCTGTTAAACGTAGTTCATTATGAGCTCCATAAACTTCAATATGTTCTTTTACAACTGGTCTAAATGCTTCACAAATTGCTTTGTAAGTAGCTTCAGATCCACAAGTTCTTAACAGTGTATTAGAAAAGTTTGCGTGCATACCAGATCCATTCCAGTCAGTGTCTCCTAGTGGTTTTGGGTGGTATTCAATGTAGTAATTATGTTTTTCAGTAAGTCTGTCTAATAAATATCTTGCAACCCAAATTTCATCACCAGCTCTTTTAGCTCCTTTTGCAAATAATTGAAACTCCCATTGGCCACAAGCTACTTCTTGGTTAATACCTTCAAAATTTAAACCGGCAGCAATACAAGCATCTGCATGTTCTTCAACTAAATCACGTCCATGTGTGTTTAAACCTCCAACTGAACAGTAATACATACCTTGTGGTTTTGGATATCCACCTCTTGGGAAACCTAAAGGTAATTCAGTTTTAACATCCATAATAAAGTATTCTTGCTCAAATCCAAACCAAAAATCTTCATTATCATCGTCAATAGTTGATCTTCCATTAGACACGTGAGGTGTTCCGTCTGGATTCATAACTTCAGTCATTACTAAATAGCCATTAACACGATGAGGATCTGGGTAAATTGCAACTGGTTTTAAAACACAGTCTGATGAACCACCTTCTGCTTGTTTTGTTGATGAACCATCAAAAGACCAATTACTTAATTCTTCAATTGTTCCTTTAAAATTTTCATGTTCTTCAACCTTGGTTTTGCTTCTCATATTTTGAGTTGGCGTATACCCATCCAACCAAATATACTCTAATTTAATTTTAGTCATATTATTAATATTATTTTATAAGTTCTAAATTTATAAAAGCGAAAATAAAAATATTTAGGGAAATATAGAAATTTAAGGGGGTTAAAAATAAAAAACACTATTACTTTTAAGGATACCCTTTTTTTTTAAAGGGTAAATTCAATTATTAATAAAAACAATTCGTTTTTTATTGATAAAAATATTTTTAAATTAATGTATCTTCGTACTATTAAAATAAATATTATGGCAAAACTTCGTTTTAAAGCAATTGAGCTTGCACAAAACAGAAAACCTATTGAAGTTAAGGAGCTACAAAAAAGATCAGAGTTATTTGGTAAAAATGTATTTAATGAGAATACAATGCGCCAATATTTAACAAAAGAAGCATATAATGGTGTTATTAGTGCTATTGAGCTGGGAAATAAAATAGATAGAAAAATAGCGGACCAGGTTTCATCGTCTATGAAAGAATGGGCACTTTCAAAAGGGGTTACACATTATACACATTGGTTTCAACCTTTAACCGGTGCAACAGCAGAAAAACATGATGCATTTTTTGAAACAATTGGCGGCGGTATGGCTATTGAAAAATTTGGAGGAAGTCAATTGGTGCAGCAAGAACCTGATGCTTCAAGTTTTCCAAATGGAGGTATAAGAAATACTTTTGAGGCAAGAGGTTATACTGCTTGGGATCCAACATCACCAGCATTTATTTATGGAACAACATTATGTATTCCTACTATTTTTGTTGCCTATACAGGTGAAGCTTTAGATTATAAAACACCTTTATTAAGAGCATTACATGCTATTGATGCTGCTGCAACTGATGTTTGCAGATATTTTGATAAAAATGTGAAAAAAGTAACGTCATCATTAGGTTGGGAACAGGAATACTTTTTAATAGATAAGGCCTTAGCAAATAGCAGACCTGATATTGCTATGACAGGAAGAACTTTGTTAGGACATTCTCCTGCTAAAGGGCAACAGTTAGATGATCATTATTTTGGTGCAATTCCTACAAGAGCATTAAATTTTATGCGTGATCTTGAAATAGAAAGTATGTTGTTAGGTATCCCTGTAAAAACTAGGCATAATGAAGTTGCTCCAAATCAATTTGAATTAGCACCTATATATGAAGAAGCAAATTTAGCGGTTGATCATAATTCGTTATTAATGGATTTAATGGGGCGAGTAGCATCAAGACACGATTTTAAAGTGCTGTTTCATGAAAAACCATTTGCAGGTGTAAACGGTTCAGGTAAACATAATAATTGGTCGCTTTCAACAGATACCGGAGTAAATTTATTGTCACCAGGGAAAACTCCAATGAGTAATCTTCAATTTTTAACTTTTTTTATAAATACAATAAAAGCAGTAGATACCTACGAAGAATTGTTAAGAGGAGCTATTGCATCTGCAAGTAATGATCATAGGTTAGGAGCTAACGAAGCGCCGCCAGCAATTATTTCAGTATTTATTGGAGCGCAATTAACTCAGGTTTTAGAAGAATTAGAAGGTGTTACTAAAGGAAAATTATCACCTGAAGAAAAAACCGATTTAAAATTAAACGTTGTGGGTAAAATTCCAGATGTTTTATTAGATAATACAGATAGAAACAGAACATCACCATTTGCATTTACGGGTAATAAATTTGAATTTAGAGCAGTTGGTTCTATGGCAAATTGTGCAAATCCTATGACTGTTTTAAATACTATTGTAGCAAAACAATTAAAAGATTTTAAAGTAGAAGTAGACAAGTTAATTGACAAAAAGGATTTAAAAAAGGACGAAGCTGTATTTAATGTATTGCGTGAATATATTAAATCATCAAAAAAAATATTATTTGAAGGGAATGGTTATGGTGAAGCATGGGAAAAGGAGGCGAAGAAAAGAGGATTAAGTAATAATAAAACAACACCGGAAGCTTTAAAAGCTAAAATCTCTAAGATTGCCATTGATTTATTTGAGGAAATGGATGTAATGAGCAAAGTGGAAAGCGAAGCGCGTTATGAAATAGAAATTGAAGAATACACCTTGCGTATTCAAATAGAATCTAGAGTGTTGGGCGATATTGCAGGAAATCATATTGTGCCAACTGCGGTGCGTTATCAAAATATGTTAATTGCAAATGTTAAAGGCTTAAAAGAAATTTTTGGGAAAGACTTTGAAGAACATGCAAGTCAGCAAATTCATTTAATAAAAGGAATTTCAAATCATATTGAAGCAATTCATGCAAAAGTAGATGAAATGATTAATGCCAGAAAGAAAGCTAATAAATTAAATGATGCTGTTAAAAAAGCAGAAATGTATTGTAAAGATGTAAAACCGTTTTTAGATGAAATAAGATACCACTGCGATAAGCTAGAATTAATGGTTGATGATGAAATTTGGCCCTTAACTAAGTATAGGGAACTATTATTTACCAGATAATAAATTGTATAATTGAGTAACAAAGAATCCTGTAAATTACAGGATTCTTTGTTTTTTGATGTTTTTTTATAAATTAGTTATAGAAACTTTTTAAATACTGATTTCTTTAATTTTATGTAATAAAAGTATCTATGTATAATCTATTTAAATAACTGAAAATAAGGTATTTAAATTTTAAAATATATAAAATAATTTGTAAATTAGATCAGGAATTAAAAATGTTTATAGTATATATCCCATATACAAATTCCTTCCCCCACAATTATAAACCTCAAGATTAGTTTTACTCACTCCAACACAATTATAGATTTATAAATCTTTTAGAATGTTGTTTTAAAAAGAAACAAATTTTTTAGAAGAAAATGTTCCCCCTTATAAGTTTATAAGATTTTATTAATCTATTAAAAATTTTTATTATGAAAAGAAATGTATTTTTAAGTGTAGTAGCATTTATGGTAACATTATCATTTATGTATGCTCAGTCAAACGTTAGCGACGTTTATTCACAAGGAACAATGAACGATGCAACTGTTGTACAACATGGAAACATGAACAATTCAGATGTTGATCAATTAGGTTGGTGGAATTCTGCTGTTGTAAGTCAAAAAGGTCATGCAAATGATGTGATGATTGATCAAGTAGGCATTTTAAACACAGCCAAAGCTAGCCAAGAAGGAAATGGAAACATGTCTAGACAAACTCAACGCGATTGGTCTAACTATGCCGAAGTAGAACAAAATGGAAAAGGAAATTTAGCAGTTCAAAATCAAGCTGGTGGATTTTTATTTGGAAGCGATGCTTATATTGATCAAGAAGGAGAAGGTAACGAAGCTTTTCAAGTTCAAAGAGGTTCATGGAATTATGCCGATGCAGAACAAAATGGAACTGATAATTACAGCGTTCAACATCAATTTGGAATGTCAAATATGTCTATGGTAGATCAAAATGGCGAAGGACATATGGCTTATGAATTTCAAAATGGATTTGGTAACTACTCAGATACTAAACAACGTTCTACAGGTCAACTAAGTGTAGTTTATCAAGATGGTTTTTATAATGCTCAATCTACTTTCCAAACAGGTAAAGAAAATGAAGCGTATACACTTCAATTTGGAAAAGCTAATTTTTCTGAAACTGTACAACACGGAAATGGAAACATGGCGCTTACAGATCAAATGGGAAAAAGAAATGAAGCATTTACTTCACAAACTGGTCATGGTAATTTAAGTATGATTACTCAAATGGGTTATAAAAATTCAGCTTCAACAACTCAAAGTGCAAAAGGAAATGAAAGTTATGTTTTACAAGTAGGAGACAAAAATGATCAAACTACTTATCAAACAGGTAACTCTAACCAATCTTGGATTGCTCAATATGGAGAAGGAAATATTGCTGATACTGAACAACATGGAAATAGTGGATGGAGTAAATTGTTACAAATGGGTGAAGAAAACGAAGCTTATTTAGACCAAAGAGGAAAAGAAAACTTCAGTTTAATTAGCCAATATGGTACTTCTAACTTTGCCGATGTAATACAAAGAGGTATGGGAAACCAAAGTAATGTATTGCAAATAGGATATGGAAATGAAGCTTACGTTGAACAACACGGAGGTGGTGGAAATGGAAGTGGTAACTGTGGAAATGGTGGAAATCACAATTAAATTTTAATAAAAAAAAGGGGAGGTTTAATCCTCCCTTTTTTTCTAAAACTAAATAAGATGAAAAATAGAACCAACATAGTAATTGCATTAGTAATGTTATTTGGTGTTTTTTCTTCAAATTCTTATGCGCAAATAACAGATGAGAATACCTATATTATAAATAAGTATTTTCAAGTAGCACAAAATGAAGCCCTATTAAAAGAAAATGGAGCTTTAACAAATACCTATACACAAAATAATTTGGTACAATTAAACCAAATAGGTAATTACAATCAAATAAATATTAAAAGCACTAGTAATAATGCTCAAAGTATAGATCAAATTGGGAATTCAAATAATTATACCTTTATTAATTATTATAACAACAATGCATCACAATTTAATATAATGCAACAAGGAAATTCCAATTCACTACAAATTTATGGTCAAAACTCAATTATAGATAATATAAGTATTCTTCAAAAATCAAATTATAAAACATTAATTATTACCAATTTCTAATAAAATAGTAGTTAAAAATAAATATTTAACATATTGTTAGGACTTTAAGGTGTAGTAATTTGCTATGTGATGTTATTTTTATGCATTTCATTTAGATTTTACTACAATTTGCAAAGTTCCTAATTTATGATATTGTTATTTAGTTAATTAGCTGTATATTCGTACTAACAATATGATATTTATCATATATCTTTTTCCCTAGTATAATAGCAAATACCCCAGCTGTTTAAAACCTCAAAAAAATTGTTTATCCCCATTTATTACGTTTAAAAAGACTTTTTTAAGTTTTATGAATCTTTTGGAATCTTAAAATTTATAGTGTCTTATTGAATTATTAAATATTTATTAACTAATCGTTTAAATTTTTTATTATGAAAAAAGTAATCTTAAGTATAGCTATGCTATGCGCAACAAGTATGTTATTTGCTCAATCTGATTGTGCAGATTGTGAAATTAATCAAAAATCACCAGCTTCTGTAGGTGCAGTAGATAATACTGTGAACATCAATCAATTTGGATATATTTTTAATATAGCTACTGCAGTTCAAACTGGAGCCTATAATTTATCAAATATCGATCAAAATGGTTCTTTCCTTACTGCTACCACAATTCAAACTGGAAATTCAAATGAGGCTGATGTTGACCAATTAGGATCTAATGCAAATGGTATTATAATGCAATATGGAACGTCAAATTTTGCACAACAAAGTGTTGGGCAAAGTTGGGGTTGGAGTTATATGAATACTGCAACTGCTAACCAAACAGGTTCTAGTAATTTATCTTACCAAACCCAAGAAGGAAATTTCAATAATGCAAGTGTAATGCAAAATGGAGTTGGTAATTATGCTGAGCAAAATCAAATGTCTTACAGCAATTCTTGGAGACCAAACAACGCAACTATAGTTCAATATTCTAGAAATAATGAATCATTACAAAACCAATATGGAGGAAGTAATACTGCGTTTTCTATCCAAGGATCAGGATCTGGGAATACAGTAGTTAGCACTCAAATGAATGTTTACAATAATCAACAATATTATGGTAATAATGATTCATATACTGAACAATATGGAGATGATAATTTAGCTTGTATAACTCAAAGTAGTGCTAAGGGTGGAAGTTATTCTGATATTTGGCAACATGGTGATGATAACTCAGCAAATGTAGATCAAACTGATTTGTTTTTTGGTACAAATATTTCATTAATTCATCAAGATGGTACTAATAATGATGCTTGTGTAACTCAAGTAGTAAGAAATGATGCTAGAAATGATAGTGATATTTATCAAAATGGAAATGGAAATAGTGCGCACGTTATGCAGTATTCTGCTAATGATTGGTGGACAGTAGGACAAAATGTAAGTGATATTGACCAATATGGAAGCGAAAATAATGCTATTGTTACTCAAAATCAAACATGGGGAGCTAATGATTCAACAATATTCCAAGATGGGACTAATAATACAGCTATAGCAACACAAACTGACACATTTTGGAGTTTCAACACTTCTACTATTATGCAATATGGTGGTTATAATACAGCAGTTGCAACTCAAACCGGTGTAACAGGAAATAATGATAGTACTATTTTCCAAAATGGTTATTTTAATACAGCAACTGTAACTCAAAATACACCTACTTATTCTTACCTTAACAATGTAAGTAATGTTAATCAATTAGGAAACTCTAATGTAGCATCTGTAACACAAACTGCTGTTCCAATGTCTTTTTAAAGAATAAATAATATTACAAGTAGGTTGTATGTAAATTAATATGTGAGTAAGACCATACAAATACTAACAACATACTTTTAATTTACCAAAAGAAATATTAATTAAAAAAGG
>NZ_JBFHHX010000078.1:0-16111 GCF_041596795.1 Lutibacter sp. | reverse complement strand
GAACTAGAAGCAAAAGAATTAAAATTAGCTGCTGAAAATAGTCGATTAGAAAAACTTCAAAAAGAATTAAAACAACGCTCAGAACAAATAGACGAACTTCAAGGTTTAATAAATGCCAAAGAAGCGCAAATGCAACAGTTAAAAAATGCAATTTCAAATGCGTTGCATAATTTTGAAGGAAAAGGATTAACAGTGGTTCATAAAAATGGTAAAATTTACGTTTCTATGGAAAACAAATTATTATTTAACTCAGGAAGTTGGGCCGTAGGTGTTGAAGGTAAAAAAGCAGTGGAACAATTGGCAAATGTATTGGCAGAAAATAAAGATATTAATGTATTAATTGAAGGACATACAGATGATGTTCCGTACACAGGAACTACCTTAATTGACAACTGGGATTTATCGGTAAAACGTGCCACTGCAATAGTAAGAATTTTAGAAAACAAAGGTGTAACTCCAACTCAAATTACCGCAGCAGGTAGAAGCGAATTTGTACCAGTTGATACAAACAAAACAGCTGAAGGGAAAGCAAAAAATAGAAGAATTGAAATTATTCTAGCGCCAAACTTAGATCAAATTTCAAAACTTTTAAAAGACTAACTAATGAGAAAATTATTTGTAATAGTAACAATATTAGCACTTAATATAGCATATACACAGGAAAATTCTAAAAGCGAAAATCTTCAAAAAATGGAAGATTCCATTTTTGAGAAAAAGTTAGATTCTATAAAATTACAATTTCACGATGAGGTTAGTGCAATTGATAGTATGTGGATTAATGAATTAATTAATTCGCCTTTAAATGATACGTTGAAATATTCTATAGATGAAGATGAAAAATATGAACCTGAATTAAAGGAATTACCAACAAAATTGTTAAAAAAACGTTTAGCTGATTTAGATAGTAAAACACCTTTTAACGTGGAATACAATCCGGAATTAGAGCAAATAATTAAATCGTATTTACTAAAAAGAAAACCAGCTTTATCCATAATTATGGAACGAGCGCGGTTTTATTTTCCAATGTTTGAAGAGCATTTAGATAAATATAATATTCCGTTAGAATTAAAATATTTAGCCATTGTAGAATCTGCTTTAAGACCAACAGCCAAATCTAGAGTTGGAGCTACTGGTTTATGGCAGTTTATGTATCAAACAGGAGTTTTATACGACTTAAATATTAGTTCTTATATAGATGAACGTTCAGACCCAATTAGAGCAACAGAAGCTGCGTGTAAATACTTATCTACTTTATATAAAATTTATAACGATTGGGATTTAGCTTTGGCAGCGTATAATTCTGGTCCTGGAAATGTAAACAAAGCAATTAGACGTGCAGGTGGAAGTACTAATTTTTGGAACATCAGAAATTATTTACCAAGAGAAACTGCTGGTTATGTACCTGCTTTTTATGCAACAATGTATATTTTTAAATATGCAAATGAACATAATATTGTTGCCAGAGAAAATGCTATAACACGTTTTGAAACAGATACTATTAAAGTTAAAAAGCAAATTAGTTTTAAACAAATACAAGAAACACTAAATGTGGACCCTGAAATTTTAAGGTTTTTAAATCCGCAGTATAAACTAGAGATTATTCCCTATGTAAAAGATAAAAATTATGTGTTAACATTACCTATTAAACACGTAGGAAATTTTGTAAGTAATGAAAACCTAATTTATGCGTATGTAGATGCGCAAGCGGCTAAAAGAGAGAAAACCATACCACAAAATGTAGTAGTAAACAATCAGATTACCTATAAAGTTAGAAAAGGTGATTATTTAGGAAGAATAGCAAGTAAATACAAAGTTTCAGTAACTAGTTTAAAACGTTGGAATAATTTAAGAAGTAACAATGTTACAATAGGTCAACGATTAAAAATTTACACAAATAATACTGGTATTGCTGCATCAAGTAGTTCAAGTAAAACAACCGTAAAAGAGATACCAAAAGGCGGGTTTGAAACATACACTGTTAAATCTGGAGATTCACTTTGGACCATTGCTCAAAAATATGCAAATGTTTCTGCTGCAAATATTAAAGATTGGAACAATATTTGGAGTGCTAAAAGTTTAAAACCAGGAACCAAATTAAAAATTTTTAATAAATGAAAAAAATAGCAATGCTTTTAGTGTTTTCTGTCTTGTTTATTTCGTGCAATCCAGCAAACGATAAAAAAGTACTTAAAACTGCAAATGGTAGAATTAACAGTTTGTTAGTTGTAATGAAAAACAGCCAATGGCAAGGCGATTTAGGGAATGAACTTAGAAAAATATTAGCAGAACCTGTAATTGCATTACCACAGCCAGAATCACAGTTTGAAGTATCACAAGTTCCATTAGAAAGTTTTGGAAGTATGTTTAAGGCTACCAGAAATGTTTTAAGCGTTAGTTTAGGCGATGAAAACTCGTTTACTGTAAATACAAATGTATATGCTTCACCCCAAAAAATTATAACAATAATTGGTAAATCAGAAGAAGAATTAATTGATTTAATTGTTACTAACAATAAAAAAATTGTTTCTGAATTTAAAACATCCGATTTAGCTACAGTACAAAGAAATATTTTAAAGAAATATTGGGATCCAACAAAAATTAAAACTTTTCAAGAACAAGGGTATTCAATAAAAATACCAAGAAATTATAATTTTGTTGATGATACTGGAGATTTTGTTTGGTATAGATATCATATAGATGGCGCAAATAGTATGGAAATTATAACATATTCATATCCAATTGAGAGTGAAAATGATGAAAATGGAAACGCCATTGTAGCACGTAGAGATTCTATTGGTAAAAAATATATTCCTGGAGAAGTAAAAGATTCTCATATGATTACGGAAGAAGCATTTACACCTCATATTTTTGAAGTTACTTTAGATGGTAAAAAAGCTTTTGAAACAAGAGGAAAATGGGAAGTGAAAGGAATGTATATGGCTGGTCCTTTTTTAAGCTATTCAGTAATTGATAAAGCAAAAAATAGAGTAGTAGTTGTAGAAGGATTAACATACGCTCCATCTGTAAACAAAAGAGATTATATGTTTGAAATTGAAGCAATTTTAAAAACGTTAAAAATTAACCAATAGGTATTTTATAAAAACAAAAAAGGCTGTCTGAAAACTTTACTTTTCAGACAGCCTTTTTTTGTAACCAACAGTAGGTTTAAAAAACCTAAATATTAAGTATATTGCACAAACTATTTTATACAAAAATGAACTGGATTCAATTACTATCATTAAAAAGATTTGGAGATACACAACACAGAGCACGTAAAGATCAAGATGAAACTAGATTAGGTTTTGAAGTTGATTATGATCGTATTATTTTTTCAGATTCTTTTAGAAGTTTACAAGATAAAACACAAGTTGTTCCACTATCAAAAACCGACTTTGTACACACGCGTTTAACGCATAGTTTAGAGGTAAGCGTAGTTGCCAGATCTTTGGGTAGAACTGTAGGAGAAAAAGTGCTAAAAAAGCATCCAGAATTAGTTGAAGAAGGTTATAAAATGAACGATTTTGGAGCTATTGTAGCTACCGCAGCATTGGCTCATGATATTGGAAATCCACCTTTTGGACATAGTGGAGAAAAGGCTATTGGAGAGTATTTTAAAAATGGAAACGGAATTAAATTTAAAGAATTTCTTTCCAAAAAACAATGGCAAGATATTATTGATTTTGAAGGAAATGCAAATGGTTTTAGACTTTTAACTGAAAGTAAAAATGGAAGTGAAGGCGGATTGCGTTTGTCTTTTGCAACATTGGGTGCTTTTATGAAATACCCGAAAGAATCACTACCTAAAAAACCAACAAGTCATATTGCTGATAAAAAATATGGAGTTTTTCAATCTGAAGTTCCATTTTTTAAAGAAGTTGCAACTGATTTAGGATTAATTTCATCAGGAAACAATGAAGATATTTCATACAGAAGGCACCCATTAGCTTATCTTGTTGAAGCAGCTGATGACATTTGTTATACAATTATAGATTTTGAAGATGGTATTAATTTAGGCGTAATTGAAGAAGATTTTGCACTGGAATATTTAATTAAACTTGTAAAAGATACAATAGATTCTAAGAAATATCATCAATTAGAATTTAAAAAAGATAGATTAAGTTACTTAAGAGCATTGGCAATTGGAACACTAATTTCAGAAGCTTCAGATGTGTTTTTAAAAAATGAAGACGCTATATTAAAAGGGGAATATCCGTTTTCTTTGTTGGATAAATGTAAGTATGAAGCACAAATTAATGACATTATTAAATTAAGTGTAGAGAAAATATATAGAAGTAGGGAAGTTATTGAAAAAGAATTAGTTGGCTATAATGTTATAGGTAAATTATTAGATGTTTTTATTACATCAATAAATAATAGTTACGAAAACACTTTAACAAATTACGATAGATTGGTTTTAAATTTGTTACCTGAAAGTTTGCAAAAACCTAAAGAAACTATGTATTTAAGAATTTTATCAATTTGTGGATTTGTTGCCAGTTTAACCGATGGTTATGCTTTGCAATTGTATAAAAAATTAAATGGATAAAGTAACTTTAAAAGTTGAGAGATTTTAATTTTATTATTGAAAATTATATAAAAACCCAACACCTAAAACTTGTTTAAGCTGAATTTTTGGACCTATAGTTTCTAGAATTCCATCATCATCAATATCCTTTTTATTACGTACATCATCATCAAAAAGAAAGTGCGAACCAATATTAGCTGTTACATATTTGTTAATGGTTAAATCGAAATTAATTTCCCAGTCAAAATCTATATTTCCATAATTATTTACATAGTCAGAATATAAAATTAGTTTATTTCCCATCTGAATGTTGGTCATAACTTCAGTTTTCCACTCACCAGAAACAAGCATACCAAATTCCATTTTAGTATTTTCACCTTTGGTTAGTAAATTTCCATCATCATCATAGGTAGCTTCTTCAACACCATAAGAACCTTTGTTAGCCAGTGTTCTATCAAAAACAAAAGTAGTTTTATTGGTAATTGGCGATAAATACAATTTAAAATTATTTGCTTTATCGGCGTATTCAGATCCAACACCTAAAAATAAATATGCAGGAGCGAAAAATCTTGAAATTGGCGTGTCTGTATCTGGATATTTATAGCCGTTGGTATATTGTGTTTTAAAACTAAATTTTGCAGAATTATACCAGTTAGATTTTACGTTTTTTCGGTAACCAAAAGTTGAATTTACTTCAAATAAGTCTTCAGTTTTTCTTAGTTCTCTATCTTCTTCTTTATTTAAACCATAATTACTTTTTAACTCATTAGACCAAGTCATATGATTGTTTTTGTAATTTTTAGTTAATTGAACTTTTATAATGCCAGCAATTGAATTATTTCCTCCAGCATTCCAATTTACAAACGAATTTTGAGTGAATAATAAGTTAAGTTTATTTTTTGTTTTCCAATGACTTATAACACTAATGGAATCTTTTTTTAGTGCTAAAGAATCATTTAGTATAGTTGCGTTTAAAAAGTGTGAAGTTAGAAAAACTAAAAGGGTAAATATTTTAAATTTCATTAGACTATTTTAATAAAAAAATAAAACGCTAATTTAAGAACTTTAGTATTAAAAAATCAATAAAAACTAAAAATTTAAAAGTGTTTTTAGTATAATTTCTTTAGAAAGCTCTATACTTTTAAACAATTCGTAAATTTCACCATGTTCAATAAATTTATCAGGAATTCCTAACGTTTTTATAGATGTATTTTTGTAATTATTTTTTGAAGCAAATTCTAGAACAGCACTTCCAAAACCACCTTGTAAAGCACCATCTTCAAGAGTAATAACAGTACTAAATTTTTTAAAAACGTTATGTAATAAGGCTTCATCTAAAGGTTTTACAAAACGCATATTATAATGTGCATATTTTTGTTTAGGTAATTCAGTTTGAAGTTCAATAATTGTATTTCCAATAGTTCCATAGGTTAAAATAGCAATCTCATTTCCTTCAGTAATGCATACGCCTTTACCAATTTCAATAGTTTGCATTGGCAATTTCCAATTAATTAAAGTTCCTCTACCTCTTGGGTATCTAATTGCTAAGGGGAAATTTATTCCTAACTGAGCAGTATACATTATATTCCGTAATTCTATTTCGTTTAAAGGCGCAAAAATTACCATATTTGGAACGCATCGTAAATAAGCAATATCAAAAACGCCATGATGTGTTGCGCCATCTTCACCAACAAGTCCAGCTCTATCAATACAAAAAATTACAGGAAGATTTTGTAACGCAACATCATGAATAATTTGATCATAAGCGCGTTGTAAAAAAGTAGAATAAATGGTACAAAAGGGAATTAATCCTTGTGTAGCCATTCCTGCAGCTAAAGTAACTGCATGCTGTTCAGCAATACCAACATCAAAAGCTCTTTCTGGAATTTCATCTAACATTAATTTTAAAGAACTTCCTGTAGGCATTGCAGGAGTAATTCCAACAATTTTAGTATTTTTTTTGGCTAATTCTACAATGGTTTCACCAAAAACATCTTGATATTTTGGTGGTTCAATTTTGGCGGTTTGTGGTAATAATTCTCCAGTATCTTTATTAAACTTTCCTGGCGCGTGGTATTTAACTTGGTTTTGTTCGGCTTTTATTAATCCTTTTCCTTTGGTGGTTATTATGTGTAAAAACTTAGGACCTTTAATGGTTTTTAAGCGTTCTAATTCGGTAATTACAGCAGTAATATCATGGCCGTTAATTGGACCAGAGTAATTAAAATTTAACGCCTCAATAATATTATTTTTTCGAACTTTTTTCCCAGCTTTTACATTGGTAAAGTAATTTTTTAACGCTCCAACGCTAGGGTCAATTCCCATAGCATTATCATTTAAAATAATTAACAAATTAGCATCTGTAACACCTGCGTGATTTAATCCTTCAAAAGCCATTCCACTAGCTATAGAAGCATCGCCAATAACCGCAATATGATGTTTATTTAAATCGCCTTTTATTTTTGAAGCAATGGCCATTCCTAAAGCCGCAGAAATAGAAGTTGAAGAATGACCAGTTCCAAAAACATCATATTCACTTTCACTTCTTTTTGGAAAACCTGAAATACCTCCCATTTGTCGGTTGGTATGAAATTTTGTGCGTCTTTCAGTTAAAATTTTATGTCCGTATGCTTGGTGACCAACATCCCAAATTAGCAAATCGTTTGGTGTATCAAAAACATAATGCAAGGCAATGGTTAATTCCACAACACCTAAACTAGCACCTAAATGTCCTTCTTTAGTTGCTACAATATCAATAATAAAATCGCGTAACTCTTTGGCAACTTGTGGAAGTTGATTTTTGGAGAGTTTGCGTAACTCAATTGGACTATTAATTTGTGCTAATAAGTTTGTGTTCACATTACAAAATTAAACTATTTATTGTAGGTTGATTAAAAAAAATTATTTTTGAAATATGATAGATCCTTTTGATGATATTTATTTTATGAAACGTGCCTTGCAGGAGGCAGAATTTGCATTTGAAAAAAATGAAGTTCCGGTTGGTGCTATAGTTGTTATGAACAATCAAATAATTGCGCGCGCACATAATTTAACAGAAACGCTAAACGATGTTACTGCTCATGCAGAAATGCAAGCTTTTACGGCTGCGGCTGATTTTTTGGGAGGAAAATACTTAAAAAATTGTACTTTGTATGTTACTTTAGAACCTTGCCAAATGTGTGCAGGTGCTAGTTATTGGACCCAAATAGGACGAATTGTATACGGTGCAAGCGAAGAAAAACGTGGATTTACAGCTTTAAAAACAACACTACACCCAAAAACGGTTGTAATTGGTGGCGTTTTAGAAGATGAGTGCAGTAAATTATTAACAAGGTTTTTTATTGAAAAACGGAACTTAAATTGAGTTTTTATCTGATTTACTTCTTTCTTCTAAATCGTTTTTAAATTTTTCAAAAGTAAAATCCTTCATGTTTTTGTTTTTATACCGGTGATAAATAAACAAAGGCATAAAAATAAAAGCAATAGCTAAAACACTTATTCCTATTATTATTTCACCAAAAGTATCTCCATTACTTTTTATATAAAAACCATAAGTTAAAGCGGTTAAAATAAGTACTAAAATTGTGATTAAAATGTATTTCATAATTACGCGGTTACATTAATTAATTTTCTTCGGTATGAGGTTAATAGTCTAGATTTTGAAATAAAACCATAGTATTTTCCATCTTTTAAAACAGGTAAATTCCAGGCTACAGTTTCCTTAAATTTATCCATAATTACCTCCATAGAATCTTTGTCATAATCTATAATTGCAGGAGCAATTTGCATTAAATTTTTTGCCTTAAGCTTTTTGTACAGTTTTTGTTCAAACATAATACTTCTAATGTCATCTAACATTAAAATTCCTAAAAATTCATTGTTATCATTTACAACAGGAAAGTGATTTCTGGTTGATTTAATTACGGCTTCATTAACAATATCTCCTAAATTCATATTAGGATGAATTAGAATAAAATTGGTTTCAATTACCTTATCAATATCCATAAGTAACAAAACTTTTTTATCCTTATCGTGTGTAATTAGCTGACCTTTTTTAGCTAGTTCTGCGCTATAAATATTATGAGGAATGTACGTTTTTGTAATTAAATAACTTATTGCAGAAACAATCATTAAAGGAACAAAAAGTTGGTATCCGCCCGTAATTTCCGCAATTAAAAAAATAGCCGTTAACGGTGCTTGTAAAATACCAGCCATTAAGCCGCCCATACCAGCCATAGCAAAGTTTGCCGTTGATAATTGATGATCAAATAAATTACTACTATTTATAATTAGGGCAAACACATAGCCTGTAACTGCTCCTGTAAAAAGCGTAGGTGCAAAAACACCACCTACTCCACCAGCACCAAAAGTTAGAGATGTGGCTACAACTTTAAATAAAATTAATCCTATTAGAAATACAATAATAATTAAAACGTTATCTGGTTGAATATGAAAAATATTGTTTGAAATTACCTTGCCAATATCTCCAGTTAAAATATTATTAACAGTTGAATAACCTTCACCAAATAAAGGAGGAATTAAATATACCATAACACCCAATAGAATTCCACCAAATAAGAGTCTTTTATGAAATCCTTTAAAATCTTTAAAAAATGCACCAATTTTAAAATATATTTTACTAAAATAAATAGATGCTATTGCTGAAAAAACTCCAAGAAGTACATAAAAAGAAACATCTTTTAATTTAAACTTATCTATTATTTCAAAGTGTAATAAAATATCATCACCAAAAAAGAAGTAAGAAGTTAACACGGCTGTAATTGAAGCCAATAAAATTGGAATCATAGAAACCATGGTTAATTCTAAACTAAATATTTCTACAGCAAAAACAATGGCTGCTATTGGAGCTTGAAATATTGATGAAAATACACCGGCTACTGCAGCGCCAATAAGTAGTGTTTTAGTGGTTTGATTTAAATGAAATAGACGCGCAAAATTTGAACCCAATGCCGCACCTGTTGCAACTATTGGCCCTTCTAAACCAGCAGAACCTCCAAAACCTACAGTAAAAGGAGCTGTTATTAATGATGACCACATTTGATAACTTGGTATGATTCCTTTTAATTTTGAAATAGAAAACAGGGTAACAGGTATTCCATGTCCCATTTTTTTTCGTATTAAGTATTTTTTTATAACAAATACTATAATTAAACCAATAAGTGGAAAAATAAAATAGAAAGCATTATGTATATCTTTAATAATTCCCTCTTCTAATAGTTCTTGAATGAAGTGGGTTGAATTTTTTAAAACAACTGCAGAAAAACCTGCCAGTAAACCAATAATAGCACTAGAAATATTTATAAATTGTTTATCAGAAATATGTTGAAATCTCCAAATTAAAAATTTTTTAAGAATTTTTTTGAATCCTGATGACATTATGAGTTGGAATATAAATAAGAAGGGGCAAAAGTACTAAAAAATAGTTGTAGCCATTATACAATATGGTATTTTTTCATAGGCTGTTTTAAAAGGAATTTTTAATGTAACTATTTTAGGTGTTTTTCTTTTTAGATGAAATATTTAAGCAGTAACATTTATAAGTTTTCTTCGGTAGGAAGTTAGTAACCTTGATTTTGATATAAATCCGTAATATTTTCCATCTTTAATTACGGGTAAATTCCAAGCTACAGTTTCTTTAAATTTTTCCATAATTACTTCCATAGTATCTTTATCATAATTAATAATAGCAGGAGCAGTTTGCATTAAACTTTGAGCTTTTAGTTTTTTATACAACTTTTGCTCAAACATGATACTTCGTATATCATCTAACATTAAAATTCCTAAAAATTCATCGTTTTCATTAACCACAGGAAAATGATTTCTGGATGATTTAATTACGGCATTTTGTATAATATCACCTAAATCCATATCAGGTTTTAAAACAATAAAGTTCGTTTCAATAACCTTATCAATATCCATTAGCATTAACACATTTTTATCTTTATCATGAGTAATTAATTCTCCTTTTTTTGCTAATTCTGTTGCGTATATATTATGAGAAAGATAATATCTAGAAATTAAAAATGAAATAGATGCTACAATCATTAAAGGAATAAAAAGTTCGTAACCTCCTGTTATTTCAGCTATTAGAAAAATTGCGGTAAGCGGAGCTTGTAAAATTCCAGCCATTAAACCAGCCATACCAACCATAGCAAAATTGGTAGAAGATAGTTCTCTCTCAAACAAGGAGCTATTGTTAATTATTAATGCAAAAACATATCCAGTAATGCTACCAGTAAAAAGTGTTGGAGCAAAAACGCCACCAACTCCACCAGCACCAAACGTTAATGCCGTTGCAATAACTTTAAACAATATTAGTCCAACTAAAAGGGCAATAATAATTAAAACATTATCAATTTCAACATGTAAAAAATTATTAGAAACAATATCAGTTATATTTCCTTTTAAAATGTTATTGATTGTAGAATAACCTTCACCAAAAAGTGGAGGTACTAAAAATACCATAATACCCAATAAAATTCCTCCAAAAAGCAATCGTTTGTGAGCGCCTTTAAAATCTCTAAAAAAAGCACCAATTTTAGCGTAAACTTTGCTAAAATAAATGGAGACTATAGCAGAAAAAACTCCTAAAAGAATATAAAATATTACATCATTTAGCACAAACGGATCTTGTAAATTAAAGTGCAGTAATACATCTTTTCCAAGGAAAAAATAAGATGTTAGAACGGCCGTGATTGAAGCTAAAAGTAATGGCACCATAGAAGCTAACGTAAGTTCTAAGCTAAAAATTTCAACTGCAAAAACAATTGCCGCAATGGGAGCTTTAAAAATTGATGACATAGCGCCAGCCGCGGCAGCACCAATAAGTAGTGTTCTGGTTGCTTGGTTTAAATGCATTAAACGGGCAAAGTTTGAACCTAATGCGGCTCCTGTGGCAACGGTTGGACCTTCTAACCCAACAGAACCTCCAAAACCTACGGTTAAAGGTGCGGTAATTATGGATGACCACATTTGGTGACTTGGTAAAATTCCTTTTAATTTGGAAATAGCAAATAAGGTGGTTGGAATTCCGTGTCCAACTTTTTTTCTAATTACATATCTCTTAATCATTCGGACTAAAAACAGACCGATTATTGGGAAAATAAAATAAAATGCAATGTGAATATCATTAATAAATTCACCTTCTAATAAATGCTGAATAAAATGTGTTAAGTTTTTTAAAACAACTGCTCCAAGTCCTGCTAATAATCCTATTACAGCACTAGCAATGTATATAAACTGTTTGTCGGAAATGTGTTGATATTTCCAAATTAAAAATTTCTTTAAAATATTTTTAAATCTATCCGACATTTGAGTTTATAAAAATTGGTAAAATCAAAAGTACTAAAATAGAGTTACTTCGCATTTCTTTTAGGGCAATTTTTGCACTTTTTCTCACCTTTCTTCTTGTACTTTTCGCAGCAGCTATCTTTAACAGATTCCTTTTTTAATGAATCCCAGTCAAAGTCGTAATTAAAAATGCTTTTTGGTTTATCTTTTGCCACTCAAACGTTATTTAGAATGATTTTAAGCAAATATATAAATTGTTTGAAAATCAACGTATAAAATAAAATTTTTGTTGCTGTAAATTTAAAGAACAACTAAAAATGGAGTTGATAATTTTAGTAGTTTTTTAAAAATTTTTGAATGTCTTTATTAGCTCCATATAGAACTAAAATATCATCTTTTTCTAAAACTAAGTCTGCAGATGCAACACCTTGTACTTTATGTACGCTAATATTTTTTCCAACATTACTTATTTCATTGGTTTTTTTAATTGTTGTTAAAATTAGAATATTGTATTTTTTTCTAAAATCAATTTCACCAATTTTTTTTCCGGCATATTCATTGGGTACATTAGCTTCTACTAAACTGTAATCATCACTTAATTCATAAGAATCTACCAAACCAACTAGGCATAATTTTTTTGCCCAACGTTCTGCTGTTTCTTCTTCGGGGTGTACAATTTCATCAACCCCTAAAGCATTTAAAACCATTTCATGTAAAGGGTTTATTGCTCTGCTTATTAATCTTTTAACATTTAAATTTTTAAATAAAGCGGTAGCCATTACATTTGCTCCTTGATCTTCTCCTATGGCAATAATTACAACATCTGTATCTTTTAAAGGTAAGCCAGAAACTGTAAAATCATCTGTAGCATTCATACATATTGTATGCGAAATTTTTTCTTTTAAGGCATCAACTTTTGCCATGCTAGAATCTATTCCAATTACTTCGTTTCCTTGATTTGTTAGTTTTTCTGCAAGTGATGCACCAAAATTTCCTAATCCTACAATTAAAAATTTCATATCTATATTTTTTATTAATTAATGGTTATCTCTTCCGTTGGATAACGATAATTTTTATGTTTTACTTTTTTAAATATTGCTATTAAAATGGAAAGCATACTTACTCTACCAATAAACATAATTAGTATTAAAATTAGTTTACTAGCATCAGATAGATTTCCTGTAATTCCTAAACTTAACCCAACGGTACTGTAAGCCGAAAAACATTCAAAAGCCACATTTAATAATCCTTTATCTGGGTCAAAAATTAAGATTGAAATAATTCCAATGCCAATTATAATTAAAGATAAAGATATGGCAGCAAAAGCTCTTCTAACTGTGCTATCTGCAATTTCTCTTCGGTAAATTTCAATTCTCGATTTTCCTTTGGCTAGGCTTATAAAATTTAATACTGCAATTGCAAATGTGCTGGTTTTTATTCCACCTCCAGTGGAAGCTGGTGAAGCACCAATCCACATTAAAAGAATTGTAACCATAATTGTTGGAACCGTTAATGTAGTCATATCAACAGTATTAAAACCGGCAGTTCTTGGTGTTGCTGATCCAAATAATGCTGTTACAAATTTTCCAATTCCGTGATGTTCAGCCAATGCATTATTATATTCAGACAGGTAAAAACTTACAGTACCAATTACCAATAATGAAAATGTGGTAATTAACGTAATTCTGCTATTTAAACTTAAAACCCAAGGTTTGTATTGTTTTTTCCAACTTTTAATACCTAATAATTTTCTGGTTAGGTAATATTTAGAGTATTTTAAAATATTAACTAAAATAGGGAATCCTAAACCACCAAGAATTAGCAATAGTATTAGTAAAAATTGTAAAATGTAATTAAATCTAAAACCTGTTTCGTACAAACCATTTTGTAAGGTTGAAAACCCTGCATTGCAAAAAGCGGAAATGGAGTGGAAAATTGCAAAAAACACTTGGTTAAAAACCCCATCAAACAAACTTGAATTTAAACTAAAGAAAATTAATAGTGCTCCAATTATTTCAATAGTAAAAGTAATTACAATAATTCTACTTAAGGTATTAAAAACTTCTCCAATTTTTTCTGAATTTGTCATATCGCTTAAAATCAATTGATTTTCATACGATGATACTCCTTTAAAAAAGTAACTAAAATAACTTGCAAAAGTTAAAATACCAATTCCGCCAGCTTGTATTAAAATTAGCAATATTGTTTGTCCAAATTGCGTAAAATAACTACTAGTATCAACAACAATAAGTCCGGTTACACAAACTGCACTAGTTGATGTAAATAATGCATTAACAAATGATATACCAGAGTATGTTGCATTTGGGAGCATTAATAAAAGGGTTCCTATAAAAATAATAACTAAAAAACTGATGATAAATAATTGCGCAGGGTTTAATAAAGTGCGCTTGTAGTTAATGTTTTGTTCGGAAAATTCTCTTATAAAGGTTAATAAAATGGAAAGTTTTATCCAATTATCATTGTATAAAAAAGAAATATGTTTGTGTGCTTCTTGTGAAAAAAAGTGAATGTAAATAACACCTAAAGTTATTAAAATACTTATTAAGTCAAATGTCCAAACTTTTGCTTCAATTTCTTTGCGATGTGTAAAATATCGTATAAAAGTTGTAACAATTCCAATGCTTAATATTAGTAAATAAAAGCCATTTATTATTCTTTGTAATTTTATGGATTGATCAAAACCAAAATCAAAAATTAAAATAAACACCCCCAAAAGAGTAAGTATAAAAGCTATTTTATATAATAACTTTAAGTTGAAATATTTATTTAAATGTTGAATCAACTTTTATAACTTTAATTAATTTTATTAAAAAGCCTTTAGCCAAAAAAGCCACACCTAGTTATCAAATTTAAATGGCGTGGCTTTTTTATTCTTAATTTATGTTAAATTATAAATCTAATTTTAAGCATAATTCTTTTAATTGAGCATCATCAATTTTTGATGGAGCATCAATCATTACATCACGTCCGCTATTATTTTTTGGGAACGCAATAAAATCACGAATGGTTTCTTGTCCACCCAAAATAGCAACCAATCTATCCAATCCAAATGCTAAACCACCGTGTGGAGGTGCTCCATATTCAAAGGCATTCATTAAAAATCCAAACTGATCTTTTGCTTGCTCTGGAGTAAATCCTAATAAATCAAACATTCTTGCCTGGGTTTTTTTATCGTGAATACGAATAGATCCACCACCAATTTCATTTCCGTTTAATACCATATCATAGGCATTTGCACGTACCTTTCCAGGATCTGTATCTAATAAATGCATATCTTCAGGTTTTGGTGATGTAAAAGGGTGATGCATTGCGTGGTAACGGTTTGTTTCTTCGTCCCATTCTAATAAAGGGAAATCTAACACCCAAAGTGGCGCAAATTCGTTTGGTTTACGCAGGCCTAAACGCGTTGCCAATTCCATACGTAAAATGCTTAATTGAGTTCTAACTTTATGTGTGTTTCCAGATAAAACACAAATTAAATCGCCAGGTTTTGCACCTGTTTTTTCGGCCCATTTTGCTAAATCATCTTCAGTATAAAACTTATCAACCGATGATTTGTAAGTTCCATCTTCATTACAACGCACATATACCATTCCTAAAGCACCAACTTGTGGACGTTTAATCCATTCAATTAGGTTGTCAATTTCTTTTCGTGTATAAGTGTTTCCACCTGGAACAGCAATACCAACCACTAATTCTGCATTGTTAAACACGCCAAAATCTTTGTGCTGAGCAACATCGTTTAACTCACCAAACTCCATTCCAAATCTGATGTCTGGTTTGTCGTTTCCGTAAGTTTTCATAGCGTATTCGTATGAAATTCTTGGAAATTTTTCTACTTCAATACCATTAATTTCTTTTAATAAATAGCGTGTTAATCCTTCAAATGTGTTTAAAATATCTTCTTGTTCCACAAACGCCATTTCACAATCTATTTGTGTAAATTCTGGTTGTCTGTCGGCACGTAAATCTTCATCTCTAAAGCATTTTACAATTTGAAAATATTTATCTAAACCTCCAACCATTAACAATTGTTTAAATGTTTGAGGCGATTGTGGTAAGGCGTAAAACTGACCTTCGTTCATTCTACTTGGCACCACAAAATCACGTGCGCCTTCTGGTGTAGATTTAATTAAAACTGGTGTTTCAACTTCAATAAAACCTTGGTCTGATAAATATTTACGGGTTTCTATAGCAACTTTACTTCTAAAAATTAAGTTGTTTTTTACCGGATTTCTTCTAATATCTAAATAT
>NZ_JBFHHX010000077.1:0-16122 GCF_041596795.1 Lutibacter sp. | reverse complement strand
GTTGCTTAATCCTTCTAAAGAAATGCACGTTCAAAAAATAACTGAATTGGTTGACAGCCCTTTTATAAATTTAAATGATGATCCAATAAAAATAATGATGAATGAAATGATGTTTGACAGTTTTATCAGACTTGAAATTGAGTATGAAAATTATTGGTTTTATTCAGTAGGTTATTATTCAAATAGATTAAAGACTGACATTCATAGTTTTGGTGTTTTTGGAATGGTGTTCATTCTTTCCAATTAGTAGGATAGGTTATTAAATTAATTTTTGAACAAAATGGTATTTCTCTTTAGTTGAACTGTTGCAAAATATGCAACAGTTGGATTTAAATGTGTTCGTTCATTTTTTTACAGTGTTCAGTGACAATGAACGTGCTAAATTTTTGAACGCTACTAAACAACACAAAGGAGCCTTATTATTTACTTTTATTTATTAAAACACCTATTATGGTGCAATTGATGCTATTTTGGCGCAATCCAAATTTCGTAATTAGACCTATTTCTTTATTGGCTGCACGAATGTTTGTAGTTTGTTGCGTCTATTCTTATGGAAACGGATTTAAAAAGCGCAAAGGCAAAGAGTAAATACTTGCTTTTTTCAGCAAGTTCTTACTGTGCGGAATTGGAAGCTGTATGCAATGGAGTACAACGTAATGGAATACTGCTGTAGATGTAGGGAAATTCTTTACTATAATTTGAATTTTTTCTTTATTATTGAAATCAGTATCCTAAGTTTACAATTCGTAAAAATATTAGCGATATACTATTAAATTTATTTGTCATCTAAGAACAATATTCCTTGTCTACTGATATGTCTTGATAGTTTTGATTGAATTTCAGCTAGTAATTGTTGTCTTGCCCTAAATAATGGGTTTAGATTCTTCAAATTTCCACCTTTGTTGCTTGTAAAGAAGTATCGAAAGTGTAATATCATCACGCAACTAACTTCTTCAAAGAGAAATTTAGGCGAAATGAAAATTGCTTCAGATTTTGTGTCTATATATTCCAAATGTTCTGAATTGATAATCATACCTTTCACGCATCTATTGTATTCGTATTTATTCTGCACATAATCGCACAAAGGTGTTGCTGTCAAGTATACTCTTTTCCAAGTACTTCTTATTTCTTTTCGTTTCGAAGAAGATTTTTTGTTGATTAATTTACTTATTTTAGATTCAGTTTTGTCTTTAATTTCCTCTTCTGTTAATTCAGCCTCAATCTTAGACCTACTGAAAGAATTATTAAGTAATTCTTGAAAAATTGCTTCTGTTTTTGTGTTCTGGTCTTCTATTACTGAACCAGGATATTCTATTGGTTCATTGTCATCAGAAAAAAGCAACTTTTTGTTTATAGAATGAAATGATTCAAATTTTGGGTTATCCGAATCTTCTACAGTTAATTCTTCTGGGTTTTCTATGTCTTTAGAATTAACGCTTTTTTCTAAAGTGTCATTGGCTAAATATGTAAGTGAATTATACGCACTTTTAATTTTTTCAGCAGAATCTTGCTTAAAATAAGCTTTACCTGAATAACTAATACCTAACTTATTAATCAAGTGATTTGCATTGTCAGTCCAGTTTTCATAAGTATGGTATGAACTGAATATTTCTTGCAGGGTTCTATCAGATGCAATATGCACTTGGTTTTCCCAATTTAGAAGATACGAATACGCGAGTTCTGAATTAATGATTTTATTTAATTCTTCTATAATATCAATGTCAGTTTCTGCTTCTTCACTTGAAAAGTTTGGAAAAAAATCTGATTTCACAAAACCTCTAATACTAATTGGTTGTCTATCTTTTAATTCATTATCAAATAAACCCCTAACTAAACTTTCGTGTTCTTTTTGATGGCGACTCCAAAATATTAAAGCATACGGAAAGTTCTGTGGTGATATTACTCTTCTTAAAACATTTATTAATGTGCTTTTTACTAACTTCTCATCTAAAGTAGCTTTTTCATCTACTAAGTTAATATCAAGAAATAAAACTCTAATATCATTAAACCTTGAATCAGCATCAGGTAAATAATCTATATCATTTCCTTTATAAAATGCATAAGGAATTTGATTCTTGGATAAAGCTTTTAGCAACGGTTCTGCCTGTGATATATCATCGTCAATAATGGCAATTCTTCCATTTAAAGGTATATTCATATTTTATTTTTTAAATGCAAAAACTACTGATGCACCATTATTAAATTCTTTTGGAAGTTCAAATTCGCCCTCTTCTGGAAAATATAGTCTACCTTTTTGAGCTTCCATTATTTCACTAGCAATATGTAGACCTAAACCCATACCTCCAGGTTTAGCTGATACAAATGGTTCGGTAATATCATCAGTTGGTATTAGAAAACCAGTACCATTATCTGCAATAATTAAGTTTATGAATTTTTCATCTTCAACTAAATCAAAATATATTCGCTTTTCATAAAGCTCATTCTTCTCTTTTTCTTTAATAGCTTTCTGGTCGAGCCAATAAATAGAATTGTCTATTATATTCATTAAACTTCCAATGAGTAAGTTTTTAGCAACTTTTACTCTTTGTGTTCCTTTATATTCTTTATAACCTTTAGTTATTTGAATTTTATGAGATTCCAAGCGATATTCTGTATTAAACAAAGCTTGCTCAATGATAGTAGTAATACTTTCTGTTGATTGATTTGATTTTCGAATAATATCTGCATATCCATCAATTAAAGAAGATAAATGCTCGACAAGTTTTAGAACTCTTTCAGATGCTTGTTCTGCTTTTAAAACCTTTTCAACTTCATAAATTATTTTTTCTACCTCGTGAACTATTACAGACATACTTAATCCTGCACCAGCTGCTTTTAAAAGGTTTTCACTTAAAATATTAAAGTCTGATTCAATCTTATTGAAATATTTTATAATTTGTTGTCGAATTGGTGTTTCTTTTACTTTTTCCTCAACATATTTTTTTGCTTCACTAAGTGTAGATTTTACTGGTGAAGATTTTGGTGTTGGACCATAAACGTCTTTAAGCTTCTTCTTATCAGGAAATCGCAATGTTTCAATTAAATCTATAGTGTGTAATATTGACGCTCTCAAAGCTTGGTACGCATCGTTTTCTACGAAACCTTCTCGATTTGTTTTTTCAACTAATCCGCTGCTTTCTTTTCTGTCTAATGAAATAGCCGATAGAATGTTGTTATTACTGATACGTTTTGCAGGTTGTTGAAAACGTCTATGGTCTAAATCTAGCCAATCATTTTCCGGCTCTCCGTAATCATAAATTCTTAATCCATCTCTAAAAACTCTAACACCTCCATTTTGGCGAAGATATTTTTTAAACCCTGTTTTATCAGAGACCCCTAATTTTAGAATAAATGGGTCTTGGTCAAAAATATAGCCTTCAAAAGTTATCTTACCAATGTTGAAATGATAAAGATTAATTATTCCTTCTTTGTCAGAAATTTTTGGTGGATATCTTAAATTAATTGAATTATCTATGAGTTCATTTGTTTGGTCAACTTTTCTTGGATATAGTTTATTCATAGTATCCCAAGGTGTAAAATTATACTCAAAGCTTGTAATTTTACTTCCTTCTAAAGTTACCTTGTAATTGAATAATGAATACTCTTTTACATCTTCCCAATTCAATAATCCATCAAACCAATTGGGTTTATCTAAAACACCAAAACTAGGTTTAAACGAATCATTTTTTTCAAAAGGTGAAGCTAGTGCAGTTATTGACCTTTTAACTTCTCTAGCCATACCGCGAGACCAATTCTTTCGCAAATTGGAAATTAAAATATTTGTCCCTGTTTTACCATCTTTAAACAAAATGGGATTTGGTCTTTCTTTAATAGTAATTGGGACATCTTCCAAGTATTTATAATTTTCAAAATCAGTCCAATTAATTTTAACAAAAACCTCATTTTCATTTTCAGCTTTTGTTGTCATTTCAATTATATTACCAAGTTTGTGGACACCAAACCTTCCAATACCTTTTTCTCCAATTGGTAACCTATTAAACTTTGGTGAAGTTTCTTGATTTTTAATTTTTTGTGATTTAAAATCACTGCCTGGTTCAAGCCATACATTCTCTACTATGTCAGGACTCATTCCATAACCGTCATCTTCAATAATTATTATTCCTTCATTTGGAGTATCTACATTGTCCATATAGATATTTACTATGGTTGCGTCAGCATCATAAGAGTTCTTAACTAATTCTACTAAAGCAATGCTTTCGTTTTTAATTAGTTGGTCTCCGAGTTGAAGAAGTAAACGAGCTCTGGGTTTGAACCTTACGGGTCTTTCTTCTTCGTTTTTTTTATTTAAATCTGACATAAATATTTTTTCATTGATTTTGCAATGGCATTTGCCATTAATGGAGGTACTGCATTCCCAATTTGTCTGAATGCAGCTGAGCGAGAACCTTCAAAATAAAAATCATCTGGAAATGATTGTAATCTTGCAGCTTCTCTTACTGATATTGAACGACATTGTTTTATATCTGGATGAATGTAATAATGACCGTCTTTGGCTATGTGAGCTACAACTGTATGAGAAACACCATTTCCATTTACAACTTTGTATCTATCTGTAAATGAATTCTCATTTTTGTGAGTTTTCAATTCTTGAGGTAAATCTGGATATTTTAAACGTTCTTCCGATTTATCCCATTTTTGAATGGCTGTTTTGTAAATTTTTAAATCTCTATCGTTATGTGGTCGTGATATGTGTTGTGTCACAAAATCGACACCATTTCTTAATTCGAATTTCTCTAAATATTCGTTTTTGATTTGAGTATAATTTGCAACTTGCATTGCATCACCAGGCTTTAATTTAGGTAAATCGATTAATGCATCATTAGTTGTATAATCATTGATAATTTTTTCTACTTCTGGAAAACCAAAATCTACATCTTTTTTCCAACCAACAATAATTATTCTTTTTCTAGCTTGAAGGACTCCATAATCTGAAGCAACTAATGTATTATGATACACTTCATATCCAATTTTACGGAAGTATGCTTTTAGATTTTTAAAATGTTGACCTTTATTAGCACTTAACAGACCTGGGACGTTTTCAAAAACAAAAGCTTTTGGTTCATAATGCTTTAAAAACCTACCATATTGAATGTATAGTTTGTTTCTAGGATCATTTTCAATATTTTCTTGATGACGACCTAATAATGAGTATGCTTGACAAGGAGGCCCTCCAATAATTAAATCAACTTTTTGCTTATTTAAAGTCTTATCAATTTTAGAAAAAATCGGCTTAATAGAATCATCCGTAATTTCAATATTTAATACAGTATCTAGTATTTTTTCTGGAACTTCATTATACAATTCTTCTCTTGTAATATTTCCTTTTAAATAATCGTTGTAAATATTGTCCTTTTTATTTTTTACAAGAAAATGATAGGCCGCTCTAGTTCTAATTGAATCACAAGCTTCTTTATCCATTTCAATATGTGAAATAGGGTTAAAACCAGCTTTTATAAAGCCTTCCGACATTCCGGATGCCCCAGCGAATAAATCTATGAAGTTTATTTTGTTCATTTTCAGGGATATACAATTTTTTATCAAGTTCTACAAATATATGCATATATAACAAGAATTACAACGCACCTACTTGCTCTTTAAAATGATAATTATGAAATAAATTATTCCTTAAATTTTTATTCCAAATTTTTTCATTTTATTTAAAGCATCATTTACAATTTGCAAACGTTTCAAATCAATACTTTCTTGTTTTTTTAATTTTAACATTACTGTTTTAATAACACTAACTTCTTTAAAACTTAATTTACCTGTTTGCTCGCCAAGCCCTATTACTTTTTTCCAAGTTTCATTATCGACTAATTTCAATCTATTGTAAATAACAATAGGGTCTATTAATTCCTTTTCATCTAGCTTACTTAACTTTTTAATATTCTCAAAATCAATATTCTGATTATTTAAAATATCTATAATCATACCTCCTTTTTCAATTTCAACATCTGTTAAATTACCATTCCGTGATAACTTCCCTTTAATATTGAACACATAATTTTGCTCAACCGCTGATAAACAGTCTTGACGAATCATATACAAACATAAACCATCCCAAAAAGACAATCCTAATGAAGTTATTTTCTCCATTGTTTCATATCTCTTTGTTTCAGATACCTCATCAACATTTAATTCATATCTCGCTTTATAATCTTCATCTGAAATCAAATATGGTTTTATACTATCCATATTTAAAGAAAAATCTTTGGTTTCTTTTAAAAGATTCCAAGTCTTCTCACTTTTTGCAGCTTCACTTATTAAAGCTACGTCTAAATTGTTTAAAAATTGATAAACTCTAATTAAGAGTCGTTTTAATTCTTGTTGTAATTTTTCTTCCACTATTTGAGTTCTCCATATCTTTCCCAAATCGAGTTTATTATTTGTTAAATAATGAAAATAAGATAAACAATATCCTACAGTATGCGATTTAATGTTTGTATCTCCTATTGGATCTTGATTTTTTCTACCAAATAATTTATCGGTTGTATTAAACAAAATTGCATTTGCTACTAAGTCTTCCCAATAAATCCTACTTGGTTTATCTTTTTTGAATTTCACTTCAATATCACGCATAAAAGATGTGTAATTCTTTTGTGAACCTTTTGAAACGTGGTAAGGATGTAAATTCCAAACATTAATATATTTTGCTACTTCAGATTTAATTATTACCTGATTTCTAGGATATTTTAATTTGAAAGCATTTTGTTTACTTACGGTTGGCTCTTTATTCAAAGCCTCTTTATATTGCCCCTTTACACGTTCAAAGAACCAAATTGTTTGCTTATTTTTATCTTCAGGATCAATGGCATATGTAGTCTGAGACAGTTCTTCAAGTCGTTGTAAAAATGGACTATTTGATGTTAAGTCCAATTCTGAAACTTTATTTTGGCTATTTGCATACCTAGAAATAAAAGGAACCGTTTCATTTTTCTTTTCTTCATCTTTAATAACTGTCAACTTCATTTGCACGAAAACCTTTGATAAATCAACGGGAAACAATTTATTTTTAGCTGTATGAAATAATGAAGCTGTAGTTTGTCCTCCATTTACGATTTGAAAATCCTTTACAGAAGTAATAACTCTTTGACCATTTGCATCAATTTTTGTTTTTACTTCTTGAGCTGTTGTTGCTAGTCCATTATTATATGGTAAAAACATATGAGGTTCTTTTCTAATAGTATCTCTCATTCCTCTATTTATCTTACCTGTTTGTTGCAAAAAAGCTCTTACATTACTTTCCAATAACCTTGTGCCATAATTTCTATACAAACCTGAAAGCACAGTTCCAGACACTATCGAGAGATAGCATTCGTATAACTCACTCTTAGAAGGCATCTCTAAACAAGGTAACACTTCACCCATCATTTCTTCAAAATCAATTTCAATAGGTTCTCTATTGCCAGTAGATTGTGCTAATCTATGTAATCTTTCTACATCCCAAACCTTGAAATTTATAAGGATATCATCTATATTTTTCAATGTAAATTTAGTCGGAGGATCGTGTGGAATTTCACCATTAGAAAGAATAAAAATATTAATTCGGATAATATTTTTCTTTTGTTTTTGCAATATTTTAGCTAATCCATAAGCTTCAGTTGAAGGTTCAATTTCATTTAAATATCCTTTCAAAGCTGCATTTATAAAACCAGTTGACCATTTTATAATTTTGTCGAAATCCGCCTTTGGCACACGATATAATTCATTTATATCTCGATAATGAGAAATGAAAATATCAATATTTTCGTAACCTTCTTCTAAGGCATAACCATTGATTTTAAATTCTATATTTTCAAACTTATTTTCTTTTATATACTGACATACCCGAACTCCTTCTGTTTCACCAGCTTCGGTTAAAATTTCCATTACGTATTCTGTGAATTTATTTTCTTTAGAATCTCCATTTTCATCGGAGTACACTAAAGATTGTATTTCGTGAAATAAGTTTTGGATAAATAATTCTAATTCAAAATCTGTATTTTTGTTTTTAACATTAATCATTGAGCAATTCTTTTTTAAGACAACTATATTCTACTTCAAATTTTTTAAAATCTATTGGTGAAATTTCATAAGAAACTTTAGAAATTTCTTCGTTTAACATTGATTTAATAATTTTAGGGAATTCCTCAGAAACTTGATAGTACTTTTCATCCCGAACAACATATCCAGTATTGTTATACTCTTCTTCAGTTTCAGGCAACACTCCTAGGCTCTCCAGTTTTAAATCAAACTCTCTTAATAGTTGTGAATTTTCACTTAGATTTCTTCTAATTTCTACTATAAGTTTTAGTAATGTCTGATTCTCATCTGGATATTCATTCAATTTAAAAAATGCAATATGAAGACTTTTCAACCCAGCGATATCCAATTGTAATTCATTAGAAATTTTAATCGTTGGGTTATTGGATTTTGATGTTTTAACCTCAACAACTTTTTGGTCAAAGTAAAAATCTTGGTTTGCTCCAGTTGGAGCTTGCCAGGCATTTATAATAAAATCGTATTTATTTGAATCTTGTAGTAGTTTATTTAAAAAATATAATTCCCCAAATAAACCTCTTTGCTTTTCAGGACTTAACAATCCATTGGAATATTTCCCAAAAAGCTTTTTCCAATAATTTATACGGCTAGCTATTGCTAATAAAGCTTCATCAGTATTATTAACCATTAACAAAGATTTAATTATATCTTCTATAAATAGAATGAAAATCTCTGATAATTCTTCTTCTAAAAGTATAATTGTTAGCTCATTATTTCCATCAATAGATGGCAAAACTTGAACCTCAACACCAATAAATCTTTTCAAATAATTTGAATGAATTTTTTTATCTGGCTCGATTTGTAATGTGAAAAATTTAGCTTTAGAAAATGAAATCGTACCTATATAACATTTTACATTTATAATTTCACTAATACGATATTTAATCACTTCATTTTTAAAAGAAGTAATTTGACTATCCCAAATATTTTTAATGTTAGTCATCATCTTCTAAATCATCATCTTCTTGTGAATAATCGACATCAAATTCTACTTTACGAGCAGCAAATTCTACTTTTATTTCATCTTTAAATTCTGGTATAATTATACCAAAACCAATTAAAGGTGTTTTGTGATTTAAATCGTCTGAAATTCTTGGATCAAAGGGCATTAATACTAAAAGTGGCTGTTGAAGACGATTCCTTTCAGTTTTTATTTTTTCTTCAGAAGGACTTGATTCCTTTAAATCTAAATCTATTTTTCTATGGCTTTTATCCAAAATAGCATTTTTCCCATTTCTAACTTTTAACTCTTTGCCTTCATAAAAATCTCTAGCTGGTAGACCTCCTTCAATAAATTCATTATTAATTTGAAAGGAATGTGTTTTAGTTTCTAAACCTTCAAGTTTTCCTTTAGCTCTTACTTTTTTACCTGAATTTAAAATTAAAGCAACTGACCAGTTATTTAATAACCCAGCTTCATTTTGCTTGCCAATATAACTTGAAAGCATTTCAGTATTATGATAGTTTTGTTGATATGATAAAAGAAAATCTATTATCGGTAATGCTTGCACATTTTTCCACAAAATAGTATTTGATTCAACTTTAATTGGTGTATTTAATTTTGAAAGTAATTGCTCAAAGCTTAAATAATTAGAATTTACTATTTTTTGATTTTTTTCAAAAATAAATGTTTGGATTGTAAATCCTGAATAACCAACATTTATGACTTCGTGGTCTCTCATTTTTCCTGCTCCGGTAATGCTCAATCTGTTTATAGAAACCATTTCAGGATGCGTTCGAACCTTTAATTGATAATCAATAGGTCTCATATTTTGAGCCGCCATTTTATCAAAATCAGTTTTCATTTCTTCGGTAGCTAATGTTATATGTTGATACCAATTAATCAATTGTTCAGTAGTAAATAACCTACACAAATCAACATATCCTGGTCGATACCCAAACCAACGCCCCATTTGCATTAAGGAATCATATAAGCGAGTTGCTCTTAAATAATAACTTACCGACAAACCTTCTAAAGTAATACCTCTAGCTAAGCGATTACCTCCAACAGCAATTACAGACATACCGTTTTCATAAGCTCCATAATTAATATCTTCAATATTATGATATTCCAGCAGTCTGGTATTTTTTGTTCCGTGAACAGCCCTCACTTGTATTTTTGTTACAGCATCAATTAAAACTGATCTTACATCTATCCAAGCGTGTTGTTTTATTTTTCTGTCATTGTATGAAAGGTTGTTTAATACATTTTCAGTTGTTGACTTGAAATCATCCTCAAATAATTCTTCTAATTCATTTAAAAGAGTTCCTTGACCTGATTTAATTTGCAATTCATAATCCCTCATTATTTCATTTACCAACCAAGCAATTCGGTCTATCCATTTTACATATAAAGCAACGTGTACCAACATTGAATTATGTTTATTTTCCTGACCTCTTAGTCTTCTGATAGCACACGTTAAAATAAAGGATTTAATTGCTTTTTTTAAACTTGAAGGAACATTATCAGGTAATTCATCCTTATTATTCTTATTTAATTTAATAGGGAAATATGGTTCTTGATCTTCTGCAGCTCTTATAACATCTAAACCTTCATATTGTTCTCCTGTATCATCATTTTCAAAACCAAATACTTGTACTGCTCCAATATAATTTGAAGGAGGAGGAATATTAACAATAAAGTCACGAGGGAAAAGATCCTCTCCAACTTTTAACCGAACATCTCTAACCATAGTTTCGAGGGTATCACTCCAAGAAGAAGGAATAAAAATATTTGCATATGGAGTTGCTGTATATCCTATAAACGTATTTTGATTAAATAGATTTAATAACGTTCTTATTAATCTATTAATAGTTTTTACATCTAATTCAGTACCCGAATTTACGGAAGCATTATCTGCTTCATCATCAATTAAAAGTAATGGGCAATTGAATATTTTTTTATCACCGTTTTCACCCTCAGCTGCAAATTGGTGCAACCATAAAATAAGATTCTCAAGAATGTTCTTATTTTTTTTAATAACCAATACCGTAGGACTTTGACCACCAATTGGAACATTAATCCTAGTTGCAATATCTCTCTTGAAATCACCTTTAGCATCTGATGATGTAAATGAATATATCTCAGTATCAGCATTGATTTCTCCAACACCTATTTTAATATTTCTTTGTCTTAGAATGAAATCAGAACTATCTCTACCTATAAAGCCTTCATCAATTCTATTTTGTGTTTGCGCTCTTAAACTATTATGGATTCCAGCAATAACAATAATTAATTTATAACCAGCATCTGTAGCTTTATTAATTAATCCCGTATAATTAGCTGTTTTACCAGATTGTACGTTTCCAACAACCATACCTCGTCTATCCCAACTTCCTTTCGTTTTAGGATTTACACATTTATCAAGAATTTTATCTGTAATATCATCAATACTGTCCATAGGAAAGGAGGCATCCTTTTGGTTCATATAAATTCTATATCTATCCCATAGATCAGGTTTAATTTTTGATTTCTCATCAAATAGCCAAGGTTTAACATCTTCAGCAACTAAGGAAGTTGCTTCTTTAGAATAGACTTCAAAATCTGCTTCAAGTTGAGAAATAAGCTCTTCTTTATCAATACCAATAAAGCCTGGCATCAAAAATATATTTTCTACTTCTTTAGAAATGATTTCATTTGTAACTGCTTTCCTTTCATATTTCTGAAGGAGTACGTGTGCAATATTTCTTGCACTTTTAAGTAAATTCATAATTATTTAAGATATTCTAAAAGTTGTGGGTACTCGTTAAAAGGTTGTATATTTAATATTTGTTTAATTGCTAATTCATTGCTTACCCCTGTTTGTTTTAAGGAGTCAAACATCATTTTAGCTAATTGGATTGTTCCTTCGTCAAGTTCTATATTCTCATCTCTTAATTCTAGACTTTCTGGATTTTCACTGTAATTTTGTATAATTGCTTCAAGAGGTGTTGCTTTTCCAATTAACTTCAAAACTGATTTAAAATCTTTTTTTGAAATAGCATCATTTTCTAAATACTTTGTAATTATTGGATGCTCTTCATTGATATAGTAATTAATCGCTTTATCTCGTTGTCTTGTTGCTTTCCAAATTGGTTGAAAATCAAAACTTGAAATGGAATCATCCAACATTATTTGGTTACCTCTAAAACGATAAATGTTAGCAGCAGCTAAACGTGTCATTTTACCAAGTCTTATTAAATCTTTTCTTATAGAAACAGAAGGTGTTGCCGTTGCTTTTTTAATGTCAATTTTCCAATCGTGATCCAATTTATTTGGAATATCAATAAGTATTCTAGCATTTTTATAATGTTCATTTTTAGCAAATAAACCTAACCAATCTCCATATAATAACAATCTTTCATTTCTATAAATATAAAAACCTTGTAATTTATACCAATTTTCAGTTTTTGCTTTCAGTCTTTCTTCTTCACTAATTTTGGATATATGCGGCAATACATAGCACTTGACTTGTACATTATCATTTTCTAAAAACTCATCACTAATTAACTGGCCTCCATCTTCATTTTTCATAAATGGATCCCAAGGTTTAATTGCAACACCATTTATCCATAATTTTAATTTTCTTTTTTCAAGGTATCGATGAAAAACTAAACTAAGATGCAATTCTACTAATGAAAATTCTTCTAAAAAAACTTTACGTGCAGCTTCATTTTCAATATGAGCATTCCCGACTAATCGATCTAAATTTTCCCATAGAACAATTGTTCCATTTTCTTGATTTGAGAGTTTATCGATATAACTTTCATTTGAAATATAATCAAGTAAATTCCATTTACCAGTTGAATTTACAAAGTCTAAGTCCCAACATCTTTTCAAGGTGTTAAATCCAGCTTTTTTAGTTGCAACTGTTAATGTTTTACATTGTGAAAAAGAGGATGTTTTTAAACCTAAACCAAATCGACCTAGGTCACTAACATCTCTTTCTTCATTAGGATCTTTACTACCTGGAGTCATTGCATCTATCAATGCTTCTTTTTCCATTCCTTCTCCATCGTCTTCAATAGTTACCCAAGAATCTTTCCCAATCCATTCGTAATTTATCCATACGTTTTGAGATTTAGCAGAAATGCTATTATCTATAATATCGGCAATTGCAGTTTGTAAATTGTAACCAAATGCTCTGAAGGTATTTATCATTGCACTTGCTTTCGGAGGGGTTTCTTCCGATATAAAATTTGAAAAGTTTTTCATAGCGTTTGTAGAACTTTTTTGAAATTTTAAAAATGTAAAATTTATATTATTTGATAAAATGTAAAATGCATTATATCAAAGAAGGTTAAAAGTAACTAAAATAAATGATGTGTTTTATGATAAATGTTAATTTTTACACTGTTTTTTAAAAGTTGGTTGATACCCTTTAAAAAATGAAGTTTTTAATTAAGTTTTCAATTAATTATTTTATACTTGACGTATTAGGTTTTCATAGATCTAATCTTTTTAAATCCACTTTCCCAATTTCTATATTAAATTTGAATCTTGAATTAGTGAAGATTATTCATTTTAAATTAAATTTTGAATATACTTTAGTTCCTTTTTAAACAATTATCCAATTGTCTTAAAAAGTAGCATCTCCAGTTGTACGTAGTAAAAAATATTTGGAATTTAAAATTGCTTATTTTTTATATTGTCATAAATTGAAAAATCAAAATCTAAATACCAAGAGAATTTTAACAAATAATCGATACTAAAACTAAATTTACCATTTTCAATCTTGGAAATAGTAGAACGATCAATTTTCATAATCTCCGATAATTGAATTTGACTATACCCTCTTTTTTCACGAATCTCCCTAATGGATTCTCCGATTTTAATACGGTGATTTATTATAAAGTCATTATTCAAACTTTCTGGTTTGTTCATCTATAATAAATTTCTTTTAGTTAACAAATAACATTCCAAAATGCTCTTTACCTTGATTATCAATAATTGTTAGAAAAACGTTAGTTTTAACACCATCAATTTCTTTTGATAGATCTAGATCTATTTTTTGTTCTCTTACGCTTATTACTTTTCCTTCAACTTGCGAATTGTCTGATTTATTAATAGTAACGTAGTGACCAATTAAATCTTGGGTGTTAACCTCTACAACTTCCAAATCACTTAAACGAACAGTATTTATAGGAGGAAATGCTAAACCTGTATTTAATGCTTGAATATCTGCCCTAGGTCTATCACCCTCATCAATAACTTCTAGAATTACATATAATTGATTTGGATTTTCATCTTCCAAAGGTGTGTGAAATTTGGCTATCTGACCTTTTTTAAGTGGTTTCATTTGAATTTTTTTATAGAACAAATATAGTAAAAATAACTTAAATAGTGCAATATATTGAACATAATAATTAATTAAAAAATTCAAGAAATAATCTGTACTATATATTTCAAAACTAATTAAATTGTCTAAATAACAATTTAAAAAATCTGTTTTTTTATAATATTTATTCTATCTTTGAATTATTAGGTTTTCATAGGCCTAAATCTTTTTCATAGCAATTTTTTTTAAAAAGCTCCTTTCTAGGAGCTTTTTTATTTATGCTTTATGGAATATTAATTGTAACGACGAAATGGAATTTCGGTAAGAGCTTCTTCTATCTCATTGCTTTTATATCTGATTAAATTTCCAATACGGTACGGTTTTAGAATTCCTTTCTTATTCCAGTCGGATATAGTTACCATAGAAATTTTAAAAATTTCAGCTACTTGCTTCCGGGTTAGGTATTCTAGTGGTTTTTCTTTTTTTGTTTCAAGAAGTAATTCTTGAATAACTTCTTTTAGACTACAGATTAATTCTTCTTTAAATTCTGAAGGTGTGATGTTGTGTAGTAAAATGGTTGATTCTGATCCCATAATTTATTCATTTTAAACCTATTAAAATTATGAAATATTTTTTAAGTTCTTTTATCAATAGAATTTTGACTAAAGCTTATTAAATTAAACATTGCTCTTAATCTGCTTCTAACCTTATTACCGTAATGTTTTTCAATTTCTTTTGCGTTGAGGTTTGTGGTGATGTGGGTTTTCTTTTCTTTTTCCATCGCTGAAAAAGAAACAAAAAATCTAGGCTTACGAACTTATCTCTAAATTTTTCAATCACTTTCTAAATTTTAGGAACTCGCAAAGAATGATTGACAAATTGACTAAAATTACGCTTAGCTCAAACAGCCTAAAATTTTACGAATTCTCTTTTCAAATTTTACGAGCTATGTTCGGTAGGCCGGCTTAAAATCTATTATCTTTTATCCTTAGAGTTTTTATCGAAACTGACGAGGTTAAACATTGCTCTTAATCTGCTTCTTACTCTATTACCATATCTTTTTTCAATTTCTTGTGCGTTTAGGTTTGTTGTGATGTGGGTTTTTGCTCTGAACTTGGTTTGATGAGATCCTGAAACAAGTTCAGGATGACGAGTAAAAAGGTCATAGCGCGATAGTAAAATTTCTCCTAATACGTTGAGGTCTTTTCCGTAATGGCTTCCTGTTGGTTCTACTCCTAAATCATCAAAACAGTAATTTTTTGTTTGATTGTATTGCTCCAGGGTTTCAAAACCGGATGCGTTGAAGCTGAATACAATGTTTCTTGTTGGAATAATTTCATAGCTTGTTTTATGTGGTGCAAGATGTAATAATAACTTCATCAATGATGTTTTCCCACAACCTACTGGACCTGTCAATAATATTCCTTTGTTGGTATCAATTCCCATTTGAGCACAGCTGTAATGATCTTGAATGTAATAGCAACATAATTTAAAAATTAGAGGTTCATCTTCTTTGTAGATTTTAAAGTTTTTGCCAAATAGCAAATGTCCTTTGATGTTGAGGTAAGTTTTTATTTTTTCGAAATCATAGTGAATTACATTATCTCTGATTTCTCCAATTTGAAATTTTGAGGTTCCTTCGGTTTTGATGTGAGGTGTTGGTTTCATAGTGGTTTTTCTTTAATTGATTTTTAATGCTTTTTCATTTTTGTCTTGACACAAAAACGAAACAAAAAAGTCAAGCCTTGGATTTTCGCCGGTCAAATAAGTTTTTGAATCCTAAAAGAAATGAACTCGCTGCGCT
>NZ_JBFHHX010000076.1:0-16123 GCF_041596795.1 Lutibacter sp. | reverse complement strand
TTTAGTACTGGTCCTTTTTTATGCTATAGATGCTCTTTTTATTATAAATTATAACTTTGAAAATCAACTATTAATTAAAATTGGCAATTTAATTTCTACCGAAGTTATTTTAATTTCTCCCATTACTGTAATGGTTTTTGGTCTTTCAACTTTAAACTTTATCCTAATTAATTTTAAAAAAAATAAATTTACCACCTACTTTATTTACCTATTTTTTTATGTTCAATTTGTAATTGCAGCTGTTTTTATTTTTGGGTATGTAGAAAATATACCATCCATTTTTCATAATGATATTTTCCCATCATTATTAAGTGTTATTTCTTTTTTAATTATATGTTTTATTCAATTACATCAATTAAAATTTAAAATATGGCCATTTCATATTATAACTAAATCTACAATACAAAGTAGGTTACTAAAAGCGTTTTTACCAATTGCTATTTTATATATACTATTAAAGAGCATTTTTCAAGCTCATTTAGTAGATTTAAGTAATATATTACAAATAATTTTACTATTTGTTCTTATATCTACAATAATTATTAGTTATTCATTTATTTCAAAAAAAATTGATAACGATTTAAGCGAAAGTAAATCTTTATATCAAAGTTTATTTAATAATAGTATTATTGGATTGTACCAAACTACACCAAAAGGAAAAGTATTGTCAGCAAACCCTACGCTAATTAAAATGTTAGAATATGACTCGTTAGACGATTTAATGGAACAAGATTTAAGTAACGGTACATACGTAGATCCCAACAAAAGAAAAGAATTTATACAACTTTTAGAACGCTATGGAGAAATTTCAAAATTTGAAGCTAAATGGTATACAAAAAATGGTAAAATTATTACTGTTGAAGAAAGTTGTAAGGCTATTAAAAACCAAAATGGAAAAATTATTAGATTTGATGGTGTTGTTGAAAATGTGTCGGAGTATAAAGTAACTTTAAACAAACTAAAAATTAGTGAGGAGCGCTTAAATTTAGTACTAGACTCTAATAAAATTGGTATTTGGACCCTAAATTTAATTGACAATACTAATTTTAGAACAATTCAACATGATAACATATTTGGTTATAAAACTTTATTGCCAAAGTGGGATTATGAAACCTTTTTAAGCCACGTGTACCACGCTGACAAAGAAGTTGTTTATCAAAAATATATAAAATGTATAGAAAATGGAATTCCTTGGGATTGTGAATGTAGAATTCATAGAGCGGATGGCGCTTTAAGATGGATTAGAATTTCTGGAAACCACCAAACGGATGCCTCTGGAAAATCAATTGCAATATCTGGAATGATTAAAGATGTTACCAAATCTAAATTGGAAGAATTAGAAATTTTAGAAGCAAAAAACGAATTGGATGATATTTTTAAAAATGATATTTCAGCAAACTTTACAGTTTCAATAAATGGCAAAATTTTAAATTGCAATCGTACTTTTTTAAAACTTTTTAAAGTTAAAAATTTAGAAGAAGCTAAAAGCAAAAAAATTATAGATTATTACTGTAATCCTCAAATAAAAACCCATTTATTAAAGCTAATACTACAAAATAAAAAAGCCTTAAACGAAGAAGTAGATTTTATTACTTCAACCGGGGAAAAAATTAATTGTTTAGTTAACTTAGTTGGTATTTTTAACAATGAAAATAAATTAATAAAAACAAGGGGATATTTAGTTAACATTACCAAACTTAAAAACTATCAACATTCTTTAAAACAAAGTGAAAAACGATTTAAATTAGCTGCAAAAGCTACAAACGAAGTAATTTGGGAACGCGATTTAATTAATGAAACTTTTTGGCGTAGTAAAAACTTTGAAACAATTTTTGGTTGGAATCCTAACGATTTTGGAAATACCGATGATGATATTAAAAAAAGAGTACATCCAGAAGATTTAGAACGGGTTTCTGAAAAAATATATCAATTTTTTGAATCAGACGCCAACCTTTGGGAAGATACTTACAGACTGCTAAAAGCTGATGGAACCTATGCTTGGGTTTACGACCGCGCTTTTAAATTTAATGATAAAAGCGGAAAACCATTAAAAGTAGTTGGTTCTATGGCAAACATAACCAATAGAAAATTACAAGAACAAAAACTAAAAGAATCTGAAGAAAACTATAGAACTATAGTAGACAACGCAATAATTGGAGTGTATGAAACAGATTTAAAAGGCACTATTTTATTCTCTAACCAATATATAAAAGAACAAAGTGGTTTTACAGGAATAAATGAACTTGAAAACACAAATATTTTTGATTTATATGTTGATGCTTCTAAGAGAAAAGAAATGCTAACATTATTAAAGAAAGATGGATTTGTTTCAAATTTTGAAGTTCAATTCTATACAAAATCTAAAGAAATTAGATATTGCTTGCTAAACACAAGGTTACATAATGGAAAAATTATTGGAATGTTATTAGACATTACACCACTAAAAAATAATCAAACTGAGCTATCAAAATTATCACTAGCTATACAACAAAGTCCAGTTTCTATTATTATAACCAATAAAAATTCTGTAATTGAATATGCCAATCCAAAAGTATTTGAAACAACTGGGTATTCTTATGATGAATTAATTGGACAAAATCCGAGAATACTAAATTCTGGAAACAAACCAGCTTTAGAATACAAACAACTTTACGACACCTTATTATCTGGAAAAGAATGGTTTGGAGAATTTGAAAATAAAAAGAAAAACGGCGAATTATTTTGGGAACGCGCGTCAATTTCTCCAGTATTTAATTTTAATAATGAAATAACACATTTTATTGCCTTAAAAGAAGATATTACAAACGAAAGAGAAATTTTAAAAGAATTAACAATTTCTAAAGAAAAAGCAGAAGAAAGTGACCGATTAAAATCTGCCTTTTTAGCAAATATGAGTCATGAGATTCGTACTCCAATGAACGGAATTCTTGGATTCTCAGAATTGCTTAAAACCCCAAATTTATCGGCAGAAAAACAACAAAAATATATTGAAATAATTGAGAAAAGTGGTGCAAGAATGTTAACCACTATTAACGATATTATCGATATTTCAAGAATTGAATCAAATCTTGTAACAATTTATAATAAAGAAGTAAATATTACCAACCAAATTAATGAAATATACTCCTTTTTTAAACCAGAAGCTTTAAAAAAGGACTTAAGATTGCACAAATCTTTAGCTTTAAATTCTAATGAACTAATTATAAATTCTGATCCTGATAAAATTTATGCAATCATTCAAAATTTAGTAAAAAACGCCATAAAATTCACTAAAAAAGGAAGTGTTGAAGTTGGTTGCTTTATACAAAATAATTCTTTAAATATATATGTTAAAGATACAGGAATTGGGATTTCTAAAAATCGTCAACCCTATGTTTTTGACAGATTTGTTCAGGCAGATATTGAAGATAAAGAAGTTTTTGAAGGCTCTGGATTAGGTTTAACTATTTCAAAATCGTATGCTAAAATGCTGGGCGGAGATATTATTTTAGAATCAACCGAAGGTATTGGATCTACATTTACTTTTAGCTTACCATTTGAAAAAACAACCAATTCTATTTCTGAAAGTTCAACTATAAAAATTCCAGAAAACACAAACAATCATTTAAATAATTTAAATATTTTAATTGTAGATGATGAAAATTTGGTACAATTATATTTACAAGAAATATTGTTTAAAAGAGCAGCAAATTTATTTGTAGCCTCTAACGGAGTGGAAGCCATTCAACTTTTAACTAATCATCCAGAAATAAATTTGATATTATTAGATATGCAAATGCCAACTTTAAACGGATTTGAAACCGCAAAAGAAATTAGAAAAACCAATAAAGAGGTTATTATAATTGCACAAACAGCTTTTGTACAAACTGGCGACAAAGAAAAAACCTTAGCCGCTGGATGTAATGATTATATATCAAAACCAATAAATCAACTAGAATTATTTGAAAAAATTGATAAAAATATGGTGTTACAAAATAAATTTATTTAAAAACAATTTTTAGAGCAACCCTATTTTTTAATAAATAAAAGAAATTTTATTGGCTATATTTACTTTATGAAATGGAACAACGCTTTGCAAGACTATCGGTTTTATTTGAAAATAGAACAAGGTTTAGCAGAAAATTCTATAAATAGCTATACGCGAGATGTAAAAAAATTAATTCAATTTTTAGAAGAAAATTCTAATATTGTTACTCCAATTTCAATTACACATGATGAAATTCAGGAATTTATATATGCAGCATCTAAAACTATAAATCCACGTTCACAATCACGTTTAATTTCAGGTTTACGCAATTTTTTTGATTATTTAGTTTTTGAAGATTACAGAAAAAACAACCCTACAGATTTAATTGAATCTCCAAAAATAGGCCGAAAATTACCCGATACACTTTCTATTGAAGAAATAGATTTACTTATTAATTCTATAGATTTAAGTGAACCACAAGGCGAAAGAAACAGAACTATTTTAGAAACTTTATACAGTTGTGGTTTACGTGTTTCGGAGCTTATAAACTTAAAAATTTCCGATTTGTTTTTTGATGAAGGCTTTATTAGAGTTTTGGGAAAAGGAAACAAAGAACGTTTTGTACCCATTAACACTCAAACTCAAAAATATATACTGTTTTACATTAATTCTATAAGAGTTCATATAGATATTCAAAAAAAATATGAAGACATTATATTTTTAAATAGAAGAGGTAAAATATTAACGCGAGTAATGATTTTTACAATTATTAAAAACTTGGCAATAAAAGCTGGTATTAAAAAGAAAATAAGTCCACATACTTTTCGCCATTCATTTGCCACTCACCTATTAGAACGAGGAGCCGATTTAAGAGCAATACAGCAAATGCTAGGTCATGAAAGTATTACAACAACTGAAATTTATATGCATTTAGATAAAAGTTTTTTAAAAGAAGTATTACAAACTTTTCATCCTAGAAAATAAAAAAGGCTATCTAAACTTAAAATTTTCGCCAACCTAAACTAGTTTCAAGTTATAATTGATATATACTATTATCTATCAAATTCTGAAACTAGTTTAGGTTGGCGCTTTTTATTTTTTTTAGATAGCCTTTTATTTACAGTTCTTATTTTCTAAATAATGGATCAGCACCTATTGTACCTACCAAACTTTCTAAATAACTACTAGAGCTTGCTTCATTAAATAAACTTTTCACCTTTTCTAATTGCTCTAATATATTTAATTCAGCTACTAAAGATTCGTTGTTTTTATGCGAAGCAAATTCTTCTAAATAATTTATCTGCTTTTTATAAAACGCAATATCTTTTGCTTGTTTTAATTTTAAACGTTCTTTATACCAATCACTATTTATAACATAATCTCTATCAAAATACGCTCTTAAAGTTGGATCGCTAATTTCTTTACCTTCAAAATGACCATAAGCCATAATATGTAATAATATTTTTAATGGAGGAATTGCAGCATTAACACTTCCATCTTCAAAATAACGAAGTGCTACTTTTTGTTGTGCCTCTACAATATTTGCAATACCATCAACAAAATCTTCCATCCCTTGCAATTCTGGTTTCAACATTTTTTCATTAAAAACAGCATTTGGCTCATCAAACAAACGATTTAAACAACGCCATGAAAAATTATCTGTTATTCTATACCCTAATCTACTTGCCAGCACTTTTTTTCCTTCATACTCAAAATCTTCCAATTTTTCTAAAGATCCATTTGCAATTAATGCTTTTGGATCTCTGTCTATAGCTTCTAAACGCGCCCAAATTTCAGGAATCAACAAACTTATATCATGGTCAACTTTATTATCTCCACCAACATAACCTGCTGCCGTACTAAATGCATTTGATTCTGTTAAAATATGCGATAACAATGCATTATTTAAATCAGATGTTGGGGTTAGCATGTTAAACGGACCTTTTGTTAAAGCTCCTTCAGATCCTGCTCCAGTTGTAGATGGCGATTTACCAGTAAGACTACAAATAAAATCCATAAACAATTCTGGTGCTTCTTGGTAATGAATTGGGTTATATACAGCTAAAGGACGAATTCCCGCTTTTTTATCAACAGGATTGTTTCTTCTACCTGGCAATACTGCATTTACAACATTTATTACTGGATCTTCAGATTTAATTTTTCTGTATAAACGCACTCCAACTTCTCCTAAATAGCTATCTTCAGTTTCATCAATAAAAATATTACGCTCTAAATAACGTGGATTTTTTGTTGGTTCTCCGTCTACAATTCTGGTATGTGATGGTAATGAAAAATACTCTTCATTATTTGGACTGTTTACAATACTTAAAATAAGATCTTTTACAGGTTGAGTATATTTATCATAATTAATAGTGTCTTCGTAAATTTCAATTGCATCCTTTTTTGTCAACAATTCGTAATTTGTTAAAAATACATTGTCCGAAACTAAATCGCGCTCTGCTCCTTCATCATAACCTCTTACAATTGCTTCATCTGGTCTTTGAAATAAATGACTTTCACAGTTTGCCACAACTTTTAAACTTTTATTAGCAAACTCTGGGTTTAAATTTTTGAATTGGTTTCTAGGTAAAGTTATAGATGCTGAAATATCATCTTCTAATTGAATTTTTTGACTCGCAGAAAAATCTGATCTTAATTTATTTAATAACCATTGTCCTTCTTGATTAAATCCAATACGTACATAACTACCTACAACATCTGTCTTAAAATACTTTAAAGCAGTTCCTTTTTGACCATTCACTATTTCAACAGACATACAGTCTTTCCAGTTTAATTTTTCGTGATCTTGACGATATAAACGTTTTACAAATAATACTAAAGAACGAATATGAACTGGAATTTTACTTACAAATTCATTATACTCATCAGAGTTTTTAGATGAAGGTGTTAATAATTTTACAGCAGAACCTAATGTTCTACCTTTGCTTAAAAATGATCTTGAAGGAGGCAAACTTGGATCGTAATTTTTCCATCTTTTTGAATAATCAAATTCAATAATTTCATCTGCTTTTTTAAAGTCCTCATCAATATCTATAATATTAAATGAACTGTATGTAATTGCATTTAACATTGATTTTGAAATTTCTGATTTTCCACCACCAGAAACCGTACATGGTTTGTGACAAAAAATACCTTCAGGAGCTGTATTTACAATTCTCCACAAAGAAATAGCTTTATGTTTTTCTAATTTAAATTTATTTCCTGTAGGATGTATATATGTTTTTAAAGGAGATAAAACTAATTTATGCTCTTTGTTATTATAGGTCCAAGTAATGCTATTAGTATTTGTGTTTATATAGGCATTTTCTGGAATGTAAACCAAGTTAGGGTACTTTTTATCTACTGCATAATTTGCAGGGTTTATTTCAATTCTATCGCCCAATAATTCTTTAACTTCATTAAACGTAAAACGATTTCCAAATTTTGAAGAAAAAGCTGCACCATCAACAATATCACCCATAACACCTCTTGGATAAGCAATAGCACCTCCAGAATGTTCTTCTTCTACCAAACCAAATAAATTTGCGGAATAACTTATTTGAGTTTTAATTTCTTTTTTAGAATATCCAAAATAATTATCTGCAATAATGGTTACTACTACACCTCTATCATCTCTACAAGTTACTTTAAATGCTCCACCATCATTATATAATTCATCTTCATTTTTCCAACACATTCCATCATTTTTCTGACGCTCCGTTGCATTATCAAAATGAGGTAACCCAAGATCTTTCTTCTTTAAAGTTTTTAATTGCGGAGCTAAAATAATACAACCTGTATGTCCTGTCCAATGCTCAGTATCCAAAGCAGCATCATTATGTGCTAAATTAGGATCTCCTGCATTTCCAAAAATAGATTCTACAAAATCTAAATTACTTACCAAACTTCCTGGTGCAAAAAAACGTACTTCCATACTTTTTTTAGTAATTACTCCTTTTACCTCTGGACAAACCATCGGGCGCATCAATAACGAAACAATTACTTTTGCTTTATCTTCCTGATTTGCAGTAAATGGCAATGTTTTTAACTCGTCTGAAGGATTAAAGGCTGCATTTAAAAAATGAGCAAATACAATTTTAGGAACCTCTTTTTTATCTAAAGGAACAGGTAAATCTCCTTCAACAATATGAAAAGTACCTTTGGTGGTTCTTTTATCGTTAATAGGATTGTTTAAAATACCTTGTTTTATTCTATGTGAAGTTATGTTTTCACTAACAAAAGAATTTCCGTTTGGAGGTAAACTAATTTCTCTTGCGTGCCCAGTTTGATTTAAAACTAGAGTATCATTAGGCAATTGGTACGATTTATTAAAATCAAGACCTTTTAAATAATCATTTAAAAAAGTTTGAATTCTTAAATCTGCAGGCGATAGATATTCTGAAAGTAATCTTGATTTTTCTCGAAAGCTTTTAGTAAATGATTCTGTTAATTTTTGAAGTCTAGGATTACAGAATTTCTCTGGATCATTTTCATTTTCTTTAAAAATTGGCTGACCTAAAGAAGCTAACTGTAAATTTATATACTGTACAGTATCTTTTCTGCTCTGACCGTTTTTTGCCTTGTTTACACTCATTTTATTTTTTTTAAATTCTATATTTTTAATATTTTCAGGCACCAATGGATTGATAATTTATTTCTAAAATAGACTGTCAAAAATTGGTTAACCAATTTTAATGCTATAAAAATAATGAATTACTTCCATATAAAAAGTAAATCTACCTCTATTTTAAAAAAATTAATTACTAAATTCAGGTTACATTACATATAATTTAATTTTTCATCAAAAAAAATAAATTATTATAATTAAATAAGTAAAATAAAAAAGGAATTTATAACAAAACACATCAAAAAACATAATTTATTAATTTGTTTAAATAGTGTATTTTTTACTGAAATTTAAATAGTAAAAACAAAAAATCTCGCCGAAACGAGATTTTTTAAAATTAATTTATTTTAACAATAAATTGCTATTTAGCAATATTTACAGCACGTGTTTCTCTAATAACAGTTACACGAACTTGACCAGGATAGGTCATATCATTTTGAATTTTTTGAGAAATATTAAACGATAATTCTCCAGCTTTTGCATCGTTTACTTTCTCACTTTCAACAATTACACGTAGTTCTCTACCTGCTTGTATAGCATATGCTTTTTGAACACCAGTAAAGCCAAAAGCAATATCTTCTAAGTCTTTTAAACGTTGAATATATGAATCTAACACTTGACGACGAGCACCAGGACGTGCGCCAGAAATAGCATCACATACTTGAACTATTGGAGAAATTAAATATTTCATTTCAATTTCATCGTGGTGAGCTCCAATAGCGTTGCAAACTTCTGCATTCTCGTTATATTTTTCTGCCCATTGCATACCTAATAATGCGTGAGGTAATTCACTTTCTGTTTCAGGAACTTTACCAATATCATGTAACAATCCGGCACGTTTCGCTAATTTTGCATTTAAGCCTAATTCAGCAGCCATAATTCCACAAAGATTTGCTACTTCACGAGAGTGTTGCAATAAATTTTGTCCATAAGATGAACGATATTTCATACGTCCTATAGTTTTAATTAATTCTGGGTGTAAACCGTGAATACCTAAATCTATTACCGTACGTTTTCCAATTTCTATAATTTCTTGTTGAATTTGTTTTTCTGTTTTTTTAACAATTTCTTCAATTCTAGCCGGGTGAATACGTCCGTCAGTTACTAAATTATGCAATGATAAACGTGCTATTTCTCTTCTCACAGGATCAAAACACGATAAAATAATTGCTTCTGGTGTATCATCAACAATAATTTCAACACCTGTTTCAGCTTCTAATGCTCTAATATTTCTTCCTTCCCTACCAATAATTCGACCTTTAACATCATCCGATTCTATGTTAAAAACAGAGACACAGTTCTCAACAGTTTGTTCTACTCCAACACGTTGAATTGTGTTTAAAATAACTTTTCTAGCTTCTTGCTGAGCTGTTAATTTAGATTCTTCAATGGTTTCTTGTATAAACGCCATAGCATCTGACTTAGCTTCTTCTTTTAAAGAAGTTACCAACTCTTTTTTAGCATCATCTGCAGATAAACCTGAAATTACTTCTAAGTTTTCAACTTGCTTTCTATGCAATTTATCTATTTCTTCTGTTCTTCGTTCTAAGTATTCAATTTTAGCATCATAATCTATAATTTTTGCTTCAATTTCAATATTTAGTTTTTTGTTTTTATCTAATTCTTGAGAAACTTGAGACTCTTTATCTCTAATACGTTTCTCGGTTTCAGCCATTTTCTTATCACGACCAATAATTACCTTTTCGTGCTCAGATTTTAATTCAATAAACTTTTCTTTGGCTTGTAATATTTTATCTTTTTTAATGGCTTCTGCCTCAATTTTAGCTTCTTTTATAATTGTTAAAGCTTCCTTTTTAGTGTTTTTAATTATTTGTGTTGCTTTGGTTTTTTCTAAAACTTTTGCAATTATATAACCTATTGTTAACCCTATTCCTATACCAATAATAATTGGCACTATGTAATTTTCCATAATTTTTGAAATGTATATATATAAAAAAACCTACATCAGTGAGGTATTGTAAACTCCTTATAAACAAGTTTAGGACTAACAAACTGATTAAGGATCCGTTCAAAGACGGCTTGCTTTTACAGTTTAGACTCATCCTTTATAAAGATCTAGTGTTGAGTTTAACAAACAATTACTAATGTAGGCAGTACTATTAATTAATATTTTAAAGAACTTATTTTGCTAAATGCTCATCTATTATGGCATTTAATTTATTTAATTTTTCTGTTGCTTCATTTAAATCAATTTCTTTTGTAATGGCATTAATTTCTACAAGTGATGCAAATTGCAACGCACACATTGCTAAAACATCTTGTTTATCACTTACAGAGTAATTCTTTTCAAATTTTGCAACCAAATCGTTAATTTTTTTTGCAGCTTTCCTCATCCCTTCCTCTTCATTAGCGCTGCTCACTTTAATAGGATATACTCTTCCAGCTATGGTTACTTTTATTTTTAAAGCTTCTGTCATTTTTTAAAAGATCTTATTCACTTAATTGTGCTATACAAGCATCAATTTCACGAATTAAAGCGTTTATTTTGAGTTTTGTTTCTCTTGAATCTTCTTTACTGCCTTCAATAGTTTTAGCAATTTTTAATAATTGATATTGTTTTTCAATTTCATTAAAATTTTGCTTTTCTTTAGTAACCTGAGCTTCTAATCCTGCTATTTTCTTGTATAAGAACTCATTTTCTTCCTTTAAAAAAGTATAATTTTCTAAAAGATTTTTGAGCTTATCTTCAACTAAATTAACAACTTGTGTTATACTACTCATTTGGCTAAAGTAACTAAACTATTAATTACAAAGTTAACATTACTATATTAATATTACAACTGTTTTTTTCCATTTTATAGAAAAGTAATCATTTTTTTTATAAATGCTTGAATATTTCATAATTAAGAAATATTAATTTTATTATTTTAGCCAAAACAATTTTTGTGAAAAAAATAATCTTTATATCATTTTTAATTTACGCCAATTTTTGCTATTCTCAAGGAAATGCTTCAGTAAACAATTCGTATCCAACAAATTACTTTGCAAGCCCAATGGATATTCCGTTAGTTTTATCGGGAACATTTGCTGAATTACGATCTAATCATTTTCATTCTGGACTTGATATAAAGACTCAACAGCGCGAAGGTATACAAGTTTTTTCTTCTGCTGAAGGATATATCTCTAGAATAAAAATTTCTCTTTGGGGTTTTGGAAAAGCAATTTATATTACCCATCCAAATGGATATACAACTGTGTATGCTCATCTTCAAAAATTTAGCGACAGAATAGAAAATTATATTAAACAGGAACAGTATAAAATTGAAAACTTTGAAGTTGAAGTATTTCCAACTAAAGACGAATTACCAGTTTCAAAAAAAGAATTAATTGCATACAGTGGAAGAACTGGTGGTTTTATGGGTCCGCATTTACATTATGAAATAAGAGATACCAATACAGAAAGAACTATTAATCCGCTATATTTTGGAATTAATATTAGCGATACTAAAAAACCATCTATAAATACTTTAGTTGGGTATTGTATGGATGGAGATTCTCAAATTAACCAGGTAAACGCACCTAGCCAATTAACATTTGTAAAGTCGGAAAATGGTGATTTAATTGCAAAAAGAATATATGCCCACGGTAAAATTGGATTTGGAATTAATACATACGATCAATTAGATGCTGCCACAAACCATAACGGAATTTATAGTTTGGAGTTATTTGTAAACGGGCAAAAAACACACGAGTTTAAAGCTACTGATTTTGCTTTTTATGAAACAAATCTGATTAATCTTTTAATAGATTATGAACGCTATCAATTAATAAATCAAAGAATTCAGAAATGTTTTAATGAACCTAAAAACAATTTAAGCTTAACAAAAAATTCTTTAAACAACGGAATTATAACAATAGAAAACAATTTAAATTATACGGTTGATATTATTGCCAAAGATTTTAAGGGAAACGAACAAAAATTAACTATTCCTATTACTGGTAAAAAAGCTGAAATTATTGGAAATAATGAAACTGTGACTACGCCTTTTAAAATAAATCATGAAGAGTTTAATGAGTTTAGCAGTAGTTATGCAAAAGTTGCTTTTCCAAAAAATACTTTTTTTAACGATTTTTATTTAGACTTTAATGTATCTGATAAAATTGTAAAAGTGCATACACCAACTATTCCGTTGGCTAATAATTACACATTAACTTTTGATGTTTCAAAATATAGCGAAGCTGAAAAAAATCAGTTATACATTGCTTCAATTTCTGAAAAAGGAAGAAAAAATTATGAAAACACTATTAAAAAAGAGAATACATTCTACACATCAATAAAAAAACTAGGTAAGTTTACTTTGCTTACAGATTCAGAAAAACCTATTATTTCATTATTTAATTTTAAGGACAATCAATGGCTTTCAAATCACACACAATTAAAAGTGAAGATTTTAGATAGAGAATCTGGCATAAAATCTTTTAGAGGTGAAATTGATGGAAAGTGGATTTTAATGGAATATGATGTTACAACAGGATTGCTCACCTACAATTTTAGCGAAATTATTTATACCGAAGCAAAACATAATTTAAAAATTGTTGTTATAGATAATGTTGGAAATTTAAATACTTTGGAAGCTACCTTCTTTAGAAAAAAATAATGTATGTTTAAACAATTAATTTTCGCTGTTTTTTTGCTTTTTACTTTAGTTTCAACTTCACAAAATGCAATTATAAAAGGAGTTATTAAAAACACAAATAAAGAACCAATTGAAGGGGTAACAATTTCTTACTTAAACAATGGTGTTGTTTCTGATAAAAATGGTGAGTTTAATTTAACTGTGCCATCAGAAATTGAAATTGTTGTAATATTTAGCCATGTAGCTTATAAAACACTTCAAAAACACATTGTAATTCCAAAAAATAAAACGGTTAGATACTACCCTATTTTAGAATTAAAAATTGAAGAAATTAACGAGGTTATTGTAAAAGATTACAAGAGAGATGCTCAGGGAACTATAAAAATAAATCCGGCTGATGTAACTAAAATTCCAGGAGCAAACCAAGGAATTGAAAATATTTTAATGACCCTTCCTGGTGTAAATAATAACAACGAATTAAGCACTCAATACAATGTTAGAGGTGGAAATTTTGATGAAAATTTGGTATATGTAAATGGTATTGAAGTATACAGACCGTTTTTGGTTCGTTCTGGTCAGCAAGAAGGTTTAAGTTTTGTAAATCCTGCATTGGTACACGATATTAAATTTTCTGCAGGAGGTTTTCAAGCAAAATATGGCGATAAACTTTCTTCGGTTTTAGATATAACCTACAAAATTCCAACCGAATTTTCATCTACCGTAAATGCAAGTCTTTTGGGTGGAAGTATGAGTGTTGAAGGTACTCTTTTTAACAATAAATTAAATGCTTTACTAGGAGTTAGATATAGAAATAACAGCTTATTTATTAATAGTACCGATATTGAAACCAATTCAAATCCAAATTTTACCGATGCACAAACCTACCTATCATACGCTGTTAATTCTAAATTAAAAATTGATTTTTTAGGAAATTTCTCATTAAATAATTACAACTACTCTCCAAAATCTAGAAGTACCAAATTTGGAACTATTTCAGATCCGCTGGAACTAATTGTATATTATGAAGGTCAGGAAAAAGATAAATTTAAAACCGTATTGGGGGCTTTTAAAGCAGATTATGAAGTAAATTCTAATTTAAATATAAGCTTAGTAACATCTGCTTATCATACAATTGAAGAAGAATATTACGATATTTTGGCAAGTTATAATATTGGTGAAGTTAATAATGACTTTGGTTCTGATGATTTTGGTGATGTAGAATTTTCTGAAGGAATTGGCTCTCAATTAAACCACGCCAGAAACGATTTAGATGCATTAATTACCAATGCAGAATTAAAAGGAACTTATAGAAAAGATGAACATTTAATAGATTTTGGAATAAAATTTCAGAACGAAGATATTAAAGATAGAATGAAAGAATGGGAAGTTATAGATTCTGTTGGTTTTAGTGTTAGACCGCCGTTAACATTCTCTAACAATCAACCCTACGAACCTTTTACGGGTAGTTTAATTCCATATCAATCACTTCAAAATCAAAATCATGTAAAAATTGATAGGTTAGTTTGGTTTGCTCAATACAGTAAAGTTGGAGATTGGAACAATCATAAAATTTGGTATAATTTAGGTGTTAGAGCTCATAATTGGAACGTACATGGCGATGAAATTGAAACTTCAAACCAAATAATTTACAGCGTACGCGGACAGTTTTCTATAAAACCTGCTTGGGAAAAAGATATGCTTTTTAGAATTTCAGGCGGAATGTACAACCAACCTCCTTTTTATAAAGAATTACGAAATTATTCAGGTGATGTAATTTCTGATGTAAAAACACAAAAATCGTTACAAATTGTACTTGGAAACGATTATAGTTTTAAACTATGGGAACGCCCATTTAAATTAACTTCAGAAATGTATTACAAACATTTAACAGATGTAAATGTATATACTGTAGACAATGTAAAAGTTAGATATATTGCAGACAATAATGCAATTGGTTATGCAACTGGATTAGATCTTCGTTTAAATGGAGAATTTGTTCCTGGTACAGAAAGCTGGATAAGTTTAGGATTATTAAAAACAGAAGAAAACTATAATAACAGAGGTTATATAGCACGTCCAACTGATCAACGATTTAAATTTGCCATGTTATTTCAGGATTATGTACCAAACATTCCAAATATTAAAATGTATTTAAACTTGGTTTTTAACTCTGGTTTACCTGGCGGATCTCCTTCATATGCAGATGCTTATGATTATCAAAATAGATTAAATTCTTATAAAAGAGCTGATATTGGAATATCATATGTTTTAAAAGATGCCAATTATCAAAAATACAATAGTGGTATTCTTGGTCAGTTTAAAGAATTATCAATAGGGTTTGAAATTTTTAATATGTTTGATGTTCAAAATTCTATTACTAATACTTGGGTGCGCGATGTGTATTCAAAAACGTTTTACGGTATTCCAAATTATATGACACAACGTGTTTTAAATATTAAATTAGACGCTAAATTTTAATTAACCCAAAATTTGATTGGTATGTTCTTTGGTTTTTACTTTTGTAATAACTTCTTCAATAATGCCATTTTCATCAATTATAAAAGTAGCTCTATGAATTCCGTCATAATCTCTACCCATAAACTTTTTTGGACCCCAAACACCAAATGCATTAATTACAATTTTATCTTCATCAGCCAATAAAGGAAATGGTAATTCGTTTTTTGCAATAAAATTTTGTTGTCGTTTTGCAGAATCTGCACTTACACCTAACACATCAAAACCTTTAGCTAAAAAAGTATGATAATTATCTCGCAAATTACAAGCTTCCATAGTACAACCTGGTGTACTCGCTTTTGGGTAAAAAAACAACACTAACTTTTTTCCTTTATAATCTGATAGTTTTATTGTGTTTCCATTTTGGTCTAACGCTTCAAAATTTGGTGCCTTATCTCCTACTTTTAATGTTGTCAT
>NZ_JBFHHX010000075.1:0-16775 GCF_041596795.1 Lutibacter sp. | reverse complement strand
TTTATCTATTCAAACATTTATTGCAACTTCAGCTATTATTGATTTGGGAATTGACGCTAGCAGAAGTGTTGTGTATTTTTTAAATGGTTACATACACACACACGATTTATATTTAATTCCGCTGCTATTAATTGCTAGTATTGCTGGTACTTATATTGGAAAATTAATTTTGAACCGAATTTCTCAAGAAAAATTTAAGTTAATTGTGTTGTTGCTAATTCTAGTTACAGGAATCATCACATTAATTAAGTTTTTATTCTAAAAGAACATCTAATTTATACAACTATCTATTATCGATTTTAAATCGGTATCACTACTAATAGCACTTGTAATAGTATTAGATAAAACATTAATTGGGTATTGTACGCTATACACTATATTTTCCGATAAATTGTTCATAAAATTAAATAATGCTTCATCATTCTCAACTGAAATAATGGTGGTTTGATCGGTATCTAAATTAAACAATGATATTTTAATTGGATATACAATATCAACACACGTTATTGCATTTAAATTGTTTAAAATTGTGATGTTACAAGTATCAGTTACACTATTTAATGCCTCTAAATTTGTTATAATAGTTTCACTATAATCTTGATTTATAATTGTAATTGGAAAATTAAAAACTATCGTATCTACATCTATTGATGATAAATTAAAAATATCTTTAACCAACTGATAATCTGCAATACTTGATAATGTTAAAGGAATATTATTTGCAGATAACGAATAAGGAAATTTAATAGATGAACAAGACGTTTCATCTATAAAATCATCATCAGAACCATCATGCATTCCAACTCTTTTGTAATTAGTTGTAGTTTCAGAATCTTTATTATTTGTATTGGGATCTTGACCTTCAGTTACATCAATTTCTTCCATACAACTACCTACCGAAAGTAACAGAATTAATAAAAATACTATTTGCTTATTAAAAATTTTCATCTTCTTTTATTGAATTATTCCAAATTTAAATTAATTATTGAGATTCTCATCTACAAATTCTACAATCCTTTTATTTTAAACCTAAAAACTAAATCGGGTTTTAAATAAACATCATGTAAAAATGTAATTACTAAAATATAAACCCAATTGATAATTGCAACACATTATTATATTCATTTGTATCTTCATACACTTTTCCCAAACCATAATGGTATCTGGCTCCTAAAATTAAACCTGTTTCTGTTTTAAAACCAAGTCCAACATTTGCTCCCCAGTCTACAGAATTTGGATCAAAATTACTTTCGCTACCGCCTAAAAAAGTTTCTATATTTTCTTTGTGAGAAATTGCGTATCCAATTTGTGGTCCGGCTTCTAAATAAAAAGTTTTGGTTGGATATAATTTCAACATGAATGGTAAATTTAAATAATCTATTTTTTGAGTTAATTTAAAATTACTGTTTTCAATTACATAACCTTGTTGAGAATAGGTGAACTCAATTTGTAATGCTAAAAAATTGTTGATGTTAGATTCTCCAAAAAAACCAACATGAAATCCTTGTCGTTGGTCAGTTTCATTTCCTTCTGAATTTCTAACTGAAGCTAAATTGTAGCCTCCTTTTAACCCGAATGATCCATCATTTTCATTATTTTGACGGTCCTGTGCATTTATAGTTAACGAAACCATAACTATTATAAATACTGCTAATGCTCTCATAATTTTTGTTTTTTTAAACTGGCTACATTTTTTTATTATGTAGCCAGTTGGTTGTTTTTTTATTGTTTAAATACTATTTTACTACTTAGTAGCTTTTAGGTTTACTGCTACATTAATATTAATAGATGAACTTAATGATATATTACTTAAATCAATTCCTGCAACTGATTCTGCAGTTAACATTCCGTTGAATTCAAATTTACCATCGCTATCAGAATCTGTATAAGAAACAAAATGCAATTCATAATCACCTTCGGCTAAAAAATTTAATTCATATTTTCCTGTAAAACTATTTACAGTTGCACTATTAGCTGCGTTTGCAAATAATACACCACTACCTTGAGCGCTTGTTTCTTTACTTGCATTAAAAGTTCCTTTTTTATAAGCGTACACAATTATTTTATCTGAAGTGTTTTCTGTATCGCTAGCCGTACCTTTAATTTCTCCAGCGCTAGCTTCATTTACAACTCTAATACTTGATGAAAGTTCGCTTGATGATACAAATTTAAAATTGTCACTTCCACTTTCAACAATAGATTTTCTAATATCAAAATCTAATACAACATTGTTTGATGCAGTTTCAAAAATTTCAAAAGAATCAGTTATTTTAATAGAATTTGTAGTGTTTTGTAATGCTTTTACGGTTCCGCTTGTCATTAAAACATACGATCCTGGCGCATTTCCATTTGCATCTAATTCATGGTCTAATACCAAGGTTAAATTAGAGTACGTTCCAGCATTTAATTCTAAATTTCCTAAAAACTTTGTCAAACCGTTTTGATATTGCATTAAGTCTATAGTAGTTTTTGAAAAACCTTCAATTGAAACTCCGTTTACTTTTACATCAGCTATTGTTACAATTACACCTTGTACATTAGAGTTGTCTGAAGGAGCATCTGTCATATAAAAATTGGTGCTACTTTTTTCTCCTGATGGATAATTAGTATCATCACTATTAGAACAGGACATTGTAAAAATAGTTAGTGCTAATAAACTTGCTGCGATTGTTACATTTAATTTTTTCATGATTTTCGATTTTTAATTTATGAATGATTTTTATAGTTATTTATCTCAACTCATTTGCGAGTTACACTATTAAGACAACCCACTTTTAAAATACCCTACCCTTATTATTCATTTTTTTTTACTTATTCCGCATTAATATTTTTATTTTTACCTTTTTACTTAAAAAACCACTTATGGATTTCACCAATTTATGTGATGAAAAACAATTCGATATTTTTTATAAACAACAGATTAACAATGTTTTTAGGTTTATTCTTATAAAAAGTAAAGACAATAATGAGGCGCTTGACATTGCCCAAGAAGCTTTTATAAAAATTTGGGAAAATTGTAATAAATTTGATTTATCTAAAGCAAAATCTTATTTATTTTCAATAGCAAGTAACTTATTTTTGAATGTTAAGAAGCATCAAAAAGTGGTAAGAAATTATGAAAACAACTCTACCGAGTTATATATTGAAACCGAAACACCCGAAGATACTTTAAGAGGTAAAGAATTTAAAACCAAATTAGAAAAAGCACTAAATGATTTAACAGATGGGCAACGCGAGGTATTTTTACTAAACCGAGTTGAAGGCAAAAAATATAGAGAAATTGCCGAAATGCTAAATATTTCTGTAAAAGCAGTGGAGAAAAGAATGAGTCAGGCTTTGGTTACTTTACGATCAAAAATTGAAGAATTAAAATAAAATAGTAGGGTAAATTTTAATTTAGTTGTCATATTAATACAATGAAAGACATTAAAAACATATCAAAATGGTTAAATAACGAAATGACTGAGGATGAATTCTTAGCTTTTCAGAAAACTGACGATTATACCTTATATAAAGATATTGTTGAAGAAGGTTCTAAAATAAAATTAGCTTCTGTAAATGAAGACGCTGCCTTAAAAGATTTTAAAGCTAGAATTCAATCGAAAACTAAGAAAAAGTCGAAAGTTATATCAATAAATACCCGTTTTGCTTTTAAAATAGCGGCAAGTATTGCTGCACTATTTGCAATTTCATACTTTATTTTAAATACCAATAAAATAACCTTAGAAACCAATTTTGCCGAAAACAAATCCTTCACTTTACCCGATGAATCTAATGTAATTTTAAATGCGGTTTCTACAATTACGTATAAAAAATCATTTATAAAAAACAGGGAATTAGAATTAGACGGAGAAGCCTACTTTAGTGTAAAAAAAGGAAGCTCATTTACGGTAAATACAAGTCAAGGTTCCGTACAAGTTTTAGGAACAAAATTTAACTTAAAAAACCGTAAAAAGGCTTTTAATGTGTTTTGTTATGAAGGTCGTGTTGAAGTAAAAGCAGGTAGTAATAAAATTATTTTAACCAAAGGTGAAGGCGTAAAATTAACTGAAAATAACACGCTTTTAAAAATAGACGATACTACTATAAATGAACCTTTATGGTTACAAAATGAAAGCTATTTTAACGAAGAAATTTATGCTGAAGTATTGGCCGAGCTTGAAAGACAATTTAATGTAAAAGTAAATTCAAAAGCAATAAATACCAACATTTTATTTACTGGTGGTTTTAGAAATAACAATTTGGAAGCTGCAATTAAATCTATTACATTACCTTTAAACATTAACTACCGCATAAAAGATAATGAAATTATTTTATCGAAATAACTATAGGATATTGCTTTTTGTGTTGCTTTTTTCTGCCATAAAAGTAAACGCACAAAGCAGTTTTTCTTTTTTAGAGGAGTTAAAATTAATTGAAAAAAAGTACGATCTTAAATTTTCTTATGTAATTTCTTCTGTTGAAAACATTCGTCTTCAAGATAAAATATCCAATTTTTCAACCATAAAAGAAATTGTTTCTTACCTAAATTCTAACACCTTTTTTGTAGCTACAATAATTGATGAACGGTTTATTTCCATTGCTCCAAAATTGCAAAACATTACCATTTGTGGTAGTTTATTTGATAAAGATTCCAAACCAATTTCCAATGTTTCAATACTTATATCGGGGAAATTTAGTGGTACAATTTCAAACCAAAACGGCGAATTTACCTTAGAAAATCTAAAAATATCAGACCTTGTTGAGTTTCGTTATTTAGGATTTAAAACGGTTTTAAAAAATGTAAATGAATTAATTTCTAAGCAATCTGATTGTGTTAAAATTACAATGGCTGAAGAGGAGTTTGAGTTGGCTGAAATTTTTATTAAAAACTATATTACCAACAGTTTATCTAAATTAAATGACGGAACGGTTCAATTAAACACTAAAACTTTTAATAGTATTTCCGGCCAAGTAGAACCTGATTTGTTACAAACTTCTCAAATTCTCCCAGGAATTGAAAGTCCAAATGAATCTATTTCAAACATAAATATTAGAAATGGCGTAAGCGACCAAAATGTTATTTTTTGGGACAATATTAAAATGTACAATCCTACGCATTTTTTTGGGCTTATTTCTGCCATAAATCCGTATTTAACCAAACATATTTCAATTATAAAAAACGGAACTAGCGCAAAATATAACGATGGTGTTTCTGGAACTATTTTATTGGAAACTGATAAAACTATTCAAAATGAATTAAGCGGTGGATTTGGAGTTAATTTTATTTCCTATGATGGTTTTGTGAAAGTTCCTGTAAATAATAAATTAGAATTTAGTTCTTCCTTTAGAAAATCAAATAACAACTGGTTTAATACACCAACTTACAACTCTTATTTTAAAAAAACGTTTCAAAATAGTTCTGTTGATACTGATGCAACAAACTCCGAATTAAATTTTTATGATGTAAACCTAAGTTTATTGTACAACCTAAATGCTACTAACCGCTTTAAAGTAAATTATATAAAAATTAATAATAATGTAAACTATTACGAATTGCAAGGAAGTAATTTAGCAGATAAAATAAAGCAAAATTCTGATGCTGTTGGCTTATCATATACTTCTAAATTAAGCAAAAAAACAGATTTTGAAATTTCAGGATATTTTTCTAAATATTCATTACTTTCCAACAACTATCAAAATAATCAGGAGCAATTGGTAGTTCAAGAAAATGAAGTTGTAGAAAACTCTGTAAAAACAACATTAAACTACACTTTTACTGATAATCTAAAATTAGAAACTGGTTATCAATTAAATGAAACTGGTGTTTTAAGCAGAACAAATGTAGATAATCCGCTGTATAATAGAGTGCAACGAAGTGTAATGTTGAATCATAGTGCTTTTGCTGAATCTATTTTTAAAAATAATTTTTGGTATGTTCGCGCTGGTGTTCGTTTTAATTATTTCAATAAAATTAACCAATCAACTATTGAACCAAGGGTTAACTTAAACTATTCGGTTTCCGAAAATTTTAATCTAAATGCTCAATATGAATCAAAATCGCAATACACTTCTCAAGTAATAGATTATTTAGATGATTTTTTAGGAGTAGAAACTAGGCGATGGGTAATGGCAGATTCGGATATTCCATTAATTACAAGTGAACAATTTTCTATTGGAAGCACCTTTAAAAAGCATAAATTTTTGTTAGATGTTAGCGTTTTTTATAAAAAATTAACAGGAATTCTAATTTCGGGTCAAGGTTTTCAAAACCAAATAGAAAGTAAAAGATTAAACGGAGAACAAAAATCTGCTGGTTTAGAGGTTTTAGTAAACCATAAAAGCAAAAAGGCCGACGTTTGGATTTCCTATACTTTAAGCAACAGCGAAATCTTATTTAAACAAATTTCTGAAGATTATTTTCCTAGTAATAATGATATTAGACATTCTTCCACCATTGGATTTAATTTTAATTTTAATAAACGTTTAAACAGTTCAATTACTGGAATTTTAAAATCTGGAAAGCCATTTACTCCTGTAAACAATTCTCAACAAACTACACAAAATGGAAGTTTTGTAAATGTTAATTACGAAACCTTAAATTCTGATAGATTAAAAGCATATAACCGAATTGATTTCTCTGTAAATTATATGGTTTTAAAAAAGAAATATTTTCAATCTAATTTAAAGTTTGGAATTTTAAATGTGCTAAACAATGAGCAAATTTTAGAAAGTTACTATGTTGTAGATAGCAACGATGATTCTAAAGCTACCAAAGTTGATCTAAAATCGTTAGCATTTACACCAAACGTTTCATTTAGAGTTACTTTCTAAAAAATTATTGTTAATCAACCTAAAAATTACTGAAAATTGTATTCAAAAATTGCATAAATTTAACTTGGTTTTATTCAAAAGGTGTAATTTTAAATAGTTGTTATGAATAACATAATTGTTTTAGGCGCAGGAATGGTTGGAAGTGCTATGGCTATTGATTTAGCTAAAAATCATAAAGTTTCAATAGCAGATTTTAATAAAAAAACATTGTACAAAGTTTTAAAAAAATGTGGCGATTTAAACACTATTATACTTGATTTTGCAAATATTAAAGAATTACAAAAAACCATAAAACCTTTTGATTTAGTGGTTTGTGCAGTTCCGGGGTTTTTAGGATTTCAAACCTTAAAAACAATTATAGAAACTGGTAAAAATGTAGTTGACATTTCCTTTTTTTCTGAAAATGCACTAGAACTAAATGATCTTGCCAAAAAAAATAATGTAACCGCAATTGTAGATTGTGGTGTTGCTCCAGGGGTTGGAAATATTATTTTAGGGTATTACAATGAAAAACTAAAATTAACCGATTTTGAATGTTTGGTTGGCGGTTTACCAAAAGTGAAAAAGTGGCCATTTAGTTACAAAGCACCATTTTCTCCAGTGGATGTTATTGAAGAATATACACGTCCAGCTAGGTATATTGAAAACGGAAATTTAGTAGTTAAAGAAGCATTATCTGATAGCGAATTTGTAGAATTTGACAACGTTGGAACTTTAGAAGCTTTTAATTCAGATGGTTTGCGCTCTATTATTTTTACAATGCCGCATATTTTAAATATGAAGGAAAAAACCTTACGATATCCGGGTCATGTAGAATATATTAAGGTTTTAAAAGCTAGCGGATTTTTTAATAGTGAACCCATAAAAGTAAATGGTAAAAAAGTTATTCCGTTAGATATTTCATCTGCAATTTTATTTAATGAATGGAAATTAGAAGATAACGAAGAAGAGATTACTGTCATGAGAATCTCATTAAATGGTTTTGATGAAACAGGAAAGTTTAAAAAAATAGTTTATAATTTATATGATGAATATTGTACTAAAACGCACACTTCATCTATGGCAAGAACCACTGGTTATACCGCAACTGCCGCTGTTCATTTAATTTTAAATAATTTATTTAATGAAAAAGGTGTATTTCCGCCAGAATTGGTTGGAAAACATGAAAACTGTTTCAACTTTATTTTTAACTATTTAAAAGAACGTAACGTTCACTATTCTAAGATAGAAAATTAATAAATTTTAATTTTTTTTTGGAAAATTGAAAAATTGCAGTACTTTTGTTGACTGATTAGTCAATTAAAAATGGATAAAAGAGAATTACTATTAGAAGCAGCAACCAAACTTTTTGTAGAAAGAGGTTTACATGCTACACCAACCTCAGCAATTTCAAAAGAAGCTGGCGTAAGTGCAGGAATACTTTTTCATTACTTTAATACCAAAGATGATTTAATTGATGAATTATATGTTTCTATTAAAAAAGAATACACTTCTAGTATTTTAAATGATTTTGAAAAAATTACATCTGATGTTGGAAAACTACGTTTAATTTGGTCAAATTCTTGGAATTGGGCTATTGATAATAGATTGAAGTTCATGTTTTTACAACAAGTAGACAATACCAATTGTTCCGAACGTGTTAAAAATCATCCAGAAATTATTGCTAAATATCAAGTATTCAATAATTTAATTGAAGAATTTATAAATAAAGAAATCATTAAAAATATTGATACTTATTTTTTAATGAGTTCAATGTTTGGTTTAATTACGTCAATGGTAACTTATTTAACCAAATTTCCAGAAAAAAGAAACGACCAAGTTTTTATAGAACAAGCTTGGGAAATGTATTATAACTATTTAAAAGCTTAAAAAAATTTGAATAAACAATTGAGTGTTTAATCAATCAAAAAAATATCTAATATGAAAGTAATTATTACAGGAGCTACAGGAATGGTTGGAAAAGGCGTTTTGTTAGAATGTTTACAAAATAACACAATTTCAGAAATACTAGTAATTAATAGAGCTTCTTTACATATAAAGCATCCAAAATTAAAAGAGATTATCCATACTAATTTTCTAGATTTTTCTCCAATTAAAGAGCAATTAAAGGGTTTTAATGCGTGTTTTCATTGTATGGGAGTTTCCTCTATGGGAATTTCTGATGAAAACTATTACAACTTAACATACACTGCAACAAAAAACCTTGCCGAAATTTTATTGGAAAACAATCCTGAAATGGTATTTATTTATGTTTCCGGTCAAGGTACAGATAGTTCTGAACAGGGAAAAATAAATTGGGCAAATGTGAAAGGAAAAACCGAAAACATGCTATTTAAAATTGGATTTAAAGATACTTATGCTTTTAGACCAGGAGCCATTATACCGGGTAAAGGAATTAAATCTAAAACACCGTGGATTAATTTAATGCTTTTACTTTTTAAACCTTTTTACGGAATACTTAAAAAACTTGATTCGGTTACAACAAGTGAAAATATTGGAAAAGCAATGATAAATTGTGTGAAATTTTCTTCAGAAGAAAAAATTCTTGAAAATAGAAACATAAATAAAATGGCTAAAAAATAATGATTAAAAAAATATTAACATTAGTAAAGAAAATTATGATTGGAATTTTATCAGTTGTAGGCGTTATAACTCTAGTTGGGGTTACTTTTATAAACGTAAGTCCACAATTTGGTGCCGGAGCTTCAGAAACAAGCTTACAACGCATCAGAAAATCACCAAATTTTTTAAATGGTGCTTTTAAAAACCAACAGGAAACTGTGGTAAGTTCAGATTTTAAGTGGAAGACCATTCCACAGTTTTTTACCAATGGAAATAATAAAACTCCTTCAAAAGAATTACCCACTAAAAAGCTATCAAAAAGTTATTTTAATAATAAACCTTCTCAACCAAGAATTACATGGTTTGGGCATTCCGCTGCTTTTGTTGAAATGGAAAATTTAAATATTTTTATTGATCCAATGTTAGGCGATGTTCCTGCGCCACATCCAATGTTAGGGTCAAAAAGATTTCAAAAAGAGTTGCCAATTGCTATAGATTCGTTACCAAAAATTGATGTAATTTTAATTTCACACGACCATTACGATCATTTAGATTATGGTTCTATTGTAAAATTAAAAGATAATGTTGATCAATTTTATGTGCCATTAGGAATTAAGGCACACTTAATTTCTTGGGGAGTTGAAGCAACCAAAATTACAGAATTTGATTGGTGGGAAAACATTAATTACAAAGGAGTTGAATTTGTATCAACACCAGCTCGTCATTTTTCTGGAAGAGGAATTACCAACAGAAATAGCACTTTATGGTGTTCTTGGGTATTGAAATCTGAAAATTCTAATATCTTTTTTAGTGGTGATAGTGGCTATGGAAAACATTTTAAAGAAATTGGAGAAAAATATGGTCCGTTTGATTTTGCTATGGTTGAATGCGGACAATACAATGAGCAATGGTCTCAAATACACATGATGCCCGAAGAAACCATTCAAGCCTCTGTTGATGTGAAGGCAAAATTAATGATGCCAATTCATTGGGGTTCTTTTAAGTTAGCGCTACATAGTTGGGATGATCCAATTAAAAGAGCTACCAAAAAAGCCACAGATTTACACGTAAAAATTGCAACACCAAAAGTTGGAGAAGCCATTATTTTAAATGATGAAAATTTTCCAAACAATAAATGGTGGGTAAATAATTAAAATATTTTGGTATGGTACTAGTATTTAAAACAAACATTTTTTCCCAATTAGAAATTCATGTAAAAGCAATCTTAGATTCGTTCACACAAATTACATCAGTTAATTTTGATTTTGAAGATTGCGATAAAATTTTAAGAATTGAAGCTACTGAAGATATTACTTCTGATATTGAATTGTTGTTAAACTCTAAAGGATTTTATTGTAAAGAATTAATTTAAAACTCAAATTTAAGCTGAACAGCAATTGGTTTTTCATCCATATCCTTTTGAGCATTGTTTAAATTAGTTACTGAAATACCCAATAACCGAACAGATTCTAACACTTTATCCTGATACAAAAGCTCTTCAACCGTAGCCAATAAAATAGCTTTATCTTTTACAAAATAGGGCAACGTTTTACTGCGAGTTTGAGTAGAAAAATCGGAATATTTAATTTTTAAAGTCACTGTTTTACCAGATACTTTTGAGCGAATTAAACGGCTTTCTAGTTCATTTGCAATAACTTTTAACTTTTGAAGCATAAACACTTCCGAAGTTAAATTTTTAGTAAAAGTATGTTCGGCAGCAACAGATTTTCGAATTCTGTTTGGTTTTACTTTACTTTGATGTAAACCACGTACAATTTTATAATAATAACTTCCAGAATTTTTGAAGTGTTCCACTAAATATTCTTCTGTTTTTTCTTTTAAATCCTTTCCGTAAAAAATACCTAAACTGTACATTTTTTGGGTGGTTACTTTTCCTACACCATAAAATTTTTCAATAGGTAATTCTTCTAAAAAAGTTAAAACTTCTTCTGGTGGAATAGTTTTTTGTCCGTTGGGTTTGTTAATATCAGAAGCAATTTTAGCTACAAATTTACTGTTTGAAATCCCGGCGGAAGCATTTAAATGAAGTTCATTTGCAATACGTTGCCTAATTTCTTTTGCTATTAAACTAGCAGATGGATTTCCTTTTTTATTTTCAGTAACATCTAAGTACGCTTCATCTAAAGAAAGTGGCTCCACCAAATCTGTATACTCTGTAAATATTTTATGAATTTTTTTTGAAATCTCTTTATAACGATCAAATCTAGGTTTTACAAAAATTAATTGGGGACAATTCCTTTTTGCAATAATTCCGCTCATTGCAGATCGAACTCCAAATTTACGAGCTTCATAGCTTGCTGCTGAAACTACACCTCTATCTTCACCACCACCAACAGCAATTGGTTTTCCTCTTAAATCAGGATTATCCAATTGCTCTACAGAAGCATAAAAAGCATCCATATCAATATGAATTATTTTACGATATGTAATTTCATCTTCCATTCAATAACAAATATAAAAAGAAAAGGGTTGCTAATTAGCAACCCTTTAAACCGATATAAACTTTATTTTTTATACAATTCCTAAATCTAACATAGAATCTGCAACCTTTATAAAACCGGCAATATTTGCTCCTTTTACATAGTTAATATAACCATCATCTTGGGTTCCAAATTTTAAACAAGCTGTGTGAATAGAAGACATAATTTGATGCAATTTAGCGTCTACTTCATCCTTTGTCCAATTCATTTTCATTGCATTTTGACTCATTTCTAAACCAGAAACTGCAACTCCTCCAGCATTTACGGCTTTGCCTGGAGCATATAAAATTCTTGCTTTATGAAAAACATGTACAGCATCTGGTGTACAGCCCATATTAGAAACCTCAGCCACATATTGAACTCCGTTTGCAACTAATTTTTCAGCATCTTCTCCGTCTAACTCGTTTTGAGTTGCACAAGGCATTGCAATATCACATTTTACACCCCAAGGTTTTTCTCCTGCATAAAACTTAGATTCTGGAAATTCTTGAGCGTATGGCGAAACAATATCATTATTAGATGCTCTTAATTGTAATAAGTAATTAATTTTATCATCGTCTAATCCTTGTTCGTCATAAATATATCCGTCAGGACCAGAAATTGTAACAACTTTTCCACCTAATTCTGTAATTTTTAAAGCTACACCCCAAGTTACGTTTCCAAAACCTGAAAGTGCTATAGTTTTACCTTTAAAATCGTCATTTTTAGTATCTAACATTTCTTTGGTAAAATACACACCACCAAAACCTGTTGCTTCTGGACGAATTAAACTTCCTCCCCAATTTAAACCTTTCCCAGTAAATACTCCAGAGTTTTCTTGTTGTAGTTTTTTATACATTCCATACATAAAACCAATTTCTCTACCACCTGTTCCAATATCTCCTGCAGGAACATCTGTATTTGGACCAATCATTCTCCATAGCTCTAACATAAAAGCCTGGCAAAAACGCATAATTTCGTTATCTGATTTTCCTTTTGGATTAAAATCGGAACCTCCTTTTCCGCCTCCCATTGGCAAGGTAGTTAAGGCGTTTTTAAAGATTTGTTCAAAACCTAAAAACTTTAGAATACTTAGGTTCACACTTGGGTGTAAACGAATTCCACCTTTATATGGACCAATTGCATTATTAAATTGCACTCTGTGTCCTAAATTTACTTGTACATTTCCTGCATCATCTACCCATGAAATTCTAAAAGTTAAAATTCTGTCAGGTTCTACTAAACGCTCAATAATTTTTGCCGCTTCGTATTGCGGATTTTCATTATAAATTGTTTCTATAGATTCTAAAACCTCATGCACCGCTTGTAAATATTCTTTTTCACCAGGGTGTTTGGTCTCTAAATTAGTTAATATTTCATTTACATTCATAATAATAATATTTGGTGGTTAACATATACAAAAGTACATATATTCTAATCATTTTTTAGTAACTTTTGTATTCAAAATTTTAGCATTTAACATTTATTTATTGATTTTTTATTAATTTAAGATTATTTTATTATTTATACCTTGTTTTTTTATCATATTAATATTTTTACATAAATCCATCCGGAGGTAAATCATCTGTAGATTCTTCTGTTTCTACAACCTTTTTTAGGGGTAAACTTTCCTTAAAAATAGCAGCTTTATTATTTTTACCTTCAATAATAACTGAAAGTGGTTCTTTAAAGCAAATATGTCTTAAAAATTCATCTTCATATACTGCATCATGTTTGTTTAAATAATCTACATCAAAAAATCCATCATTTATAAATGGGTTAATGGTTAAATACCCAACTTGAAAAGATGTTAAATTTTGAAAAAAATGAGTTCCTTGACTAGGGTCTATTCTAAAATTATTTAAACCTGATTCTACAATTATTTTTGCTGCGGAAATTTGAGGCCAAATTACAGGAATTCCTAACCAAGGATCGCTTGAACCCCATCTTCCTGGACCAACTAAAATATATTGTTTATCTGCATTAATAAATTTCTTATTTATCTTTTCTACGGCTGCAGCAATTTGACGTGTATTTGCAGAGTTGAAAGTTTCGGGTTTTACATACACAAAATCATTTATATGATCATATTTTCCATTTCCTAATGCTGATTCTGAATAGATAATAGTATCATTAATATTAAAGTTTTTTGGTAATTTACTTACTGTTTCATTGCTTTCAACTATAGGTCTAATTTGTAAAAAACTAAACTCCTTTCTTTTTCCTTGCGGCACATCTAAATTTACTGCAAATTCAATCTCAATTGGATTTCTCATTTCTCGTTGTCCAATTCTTAATAATTCTTGTAAAATTTCTGGTAATGGAAAGGTGTTATATTTTAAAATATTATCAAATGAAATTACCCTAATTCCATCATGCATAATTCCTGGTCTAATTATATTATTTTGTAAATCGTACGTAGAAGCTACAAATTTTAACGATCCATGATTTTCGGCATTTCTAATTTTAATTTTCTTTTTGTTGATGGATTCACATGTTGAAACTTCATACTTATCTGGATCTAAATCTAATCCATAAAAATATTGCTGAGTCTCTCTTTGCGTTGATCCTGGAGAAGCCAATTGTAAAACTTTTTTTGGATGATATGGTGAAAAACGCAATGTTCGTCCACCTCCAACAATAATTTCACCTAAACCTAAAGCTATATTTGCAATTCCTTCGTTTGGAAGTTCATTACCTATTGGATAAAAATTTATAGAACGTGCAACTCCAGAGATATTTGGATAATAGACATCTTGATATTTTTTCCCAATAACTTCTTGTAAAATAACAGCCATTTTACTCTCTTCAATAGTATGTGCTGTTGCTTTTAAATACATTTTGCTTGCCTGAAAAAACGCCGAAGCCATTACAGATTTTACAGCCTTACAAACCATTCCTAATACTTTATCATCGTTATTATTTGGAATCATGTAGGTTGCAAAAACACCTGCAAAAGGCTGATAATGTGAGTCTTCTAATACACTTGAGGAACGAATTGCAATTGGCGATTTGTTTACTTTTAAAAATGCCTTTATATCTTCAACCACCCAACTTGGTAGTGGTTTTGATACAAATTCGTTTAAAATTTCATCATCGTCATCGGAAGTTGCAACAAACCTTATTAGTTTATGCTGTTCCATAAATTCATCAAAAACATCGGTACTTAAAACTACTGTTCTAGGAATTGAAATAAGCACATTATCAAATTTTTTGAACAATTTATTACGTTTTAAAAACGAATCTATAAATGCTAAACCTCTACCTTTTCCTCCTAAAGCTCCATCACCAATTCTTGCAAAACCTAAATACTCGTCGTATTTATTTTTATTAAATTTAGAAATTACACCACGAGACCTAAAAACACGATATAGTTTTATGGCATTTATTAAAAATTCACGCGCTTCATCTGCATCCACAAAATCATCATACTCAATATTACTAAATAAATTAGCCAGTGGAAAAAGTGCTCTAGATTTTAACCATTTTGAATATTCGCTGCGTTTTGCATGATAAATAATTGATTCGGTTGTAACTGTGTTTAATGCTTTTTGAAAACCTGTTAAATCTTTTGCAATTGCCAAAACTTTCATTTGTACAGGATCCCAAAATTCAAATTCTCCAAATGAGAAATATTGATTTATGTAGTTTTTAATTTCTTCTTCAAGCGTTTCTGAATGTTTGTATAAAAACTTTCCTTTTAATTCTAAAGCATATTTTTCGTTATTATTATCTGAAGATTGTACTAAAAATGGAAAATAGCGCTCAAAACTTCTTACATATTTTAACAATTCAAAACCAGCTTTTGGATCTCTTTTTCCTCCTTTAAAATATGATACATCAGAAATTACGCCTAAAAGATTATCTTTATATTTATCAAAGAGCAACTTTCCTTCTTCAAAATTTGTGGCCAATAATATTTTTGGACGACCACGCATTAACATCATTTTTCTATGCTCATTTAAACCTTCAGACATAAAAGCGTCTGATTGTTTTAAAATAATTTTATAAATTATAGGTAAATATCTTGAATAAAAACGCAAAGAATCTTCTACTAATAAAATGGCTTTTACCCCAATTTCATTAATATCTTTTTCGGCATTCATTCTATCTTCCGTTAGTTTTATAATTGCTAAAAAAATATCCACATTACCATTCCAGTGAAAAACAAAATCGATAATACCTGTATCGGTTTCTTCTAATTTTTTTCTCAATTCTGCAGAATAATGACTTAATGCTGCAATGGGAACATCGGGAAACGATTCTTTAATTAATTTTGAAGTTTCAAAAGCTTTATAATTTCCAATATCTAACCAAGTAATTACCAAATCTATATTATCAGATTCAAGCATCATTACAGCTCTTTTTGCTGAATTTGCGTGTAAAAAACTAGGTGGATACCGTAAGTTTAGGGAAGTATATTCGTAAAAAATGCGCTCATCAATTCTACCATCTTCTTCCAACATATAAAAGTCGTAATTAGAACAAACAATTAATACTTTGTTTATTCTATTTTGCATTAACTCATTAAATGCAACTTCTTCAAATTCATAAGTTCTTAAGTCTGGTAGTTTCTTTTTTGTCATTTCAAATTATTGGTTAATACATTTCACTTTAAATTTAATTAATTTGAACTAAGAAAAGAAAAAAGGCTACAATTACTTCAACCCTTTAACTGTGAATTTATAGAGCACCTAAAAATTAAATTTTTTTACGCTTAATTACTTGAATTTCTGAGAACTATATTTACTAAAATTAAACCAACTACATGTATACTTTTTATTTTTAAAAATATAAATTATAGCTTATTATTTTACGTTATATTTAATTAATTACACAAATGTATTTATTTTTTTATCAAAAAAACATATAATTTTAGTATAATTTAGCTTCTTTATTTAGCCTTCTAAAACGTTTTCG
>NZ_JBFHHX010000074.1:0-16836 GCF_041596795.1 Lutibacter sp. | reverse complement strand
GCAACTCTATCGCAACGTACAATTCCTCCAAAAATATTTACCAAAATAGCTTTCACATTTGGATCTTTTAAAATAATTCTAAAAGCTGTTTCAACACGTTTAGCATCTGCAGTTCCACCAACATCTAAAAAGTTTGCAGGTTCACCTCCAGATTGCTTAATTAAATCCATAGTACTCATAGCTAAACCAGCTCCGTTTACCATACAACCTACATTTCCGTCTAAATCTACATAATTTAAACCTGCAGCATGCGCTTCTACTTCAATATCATTTTCTTCACGTAAATCACGTAAAGCTGCCAAATCTTTATGACGGAATAAGGCATTATCATCTAAAGCAACTTTAGAGTCTACCGCTAATATTTTATCATCAGATGTTTTTAAAACCGGATTAATTTCAAATAAAGATGCGTCTGACTGTACAAAAGCAGTATATAATGATGTTACAAACTTTGTCATTTCTTTAAATGCATTGCCCGATAGCCCTAAATTAAACGCTATTTTACGTGCTTGAAATGCTTGAATACCAATTAACGGATCTATATCTTCGGTAAAAATTAAATGTGGTGTTTCTTCGGCAACAGTTTCTATATCCATCCCTCCTTCTGTAGAATACATAATCATATTTCTACCAGTAGCTCTATTTAACAAAACAGACATATAATATTCTTCTGGCTCGTTATCACCAGGATAGTATACATCTTCTGCAATTAAAACTTGATGCACTTTTTTACCTTGTGGTGGCGTTTGTGGAGTTTTTAACATCATTCCAATAATGCTTTCAGAAATTGTTTCAACTTCAGCTAAACTTTTTGCAAGCTTCACTCCTCCTCCTTTTCCTCTTCCTCCTGCATGTATTTGAGCTTTAACAACCCACCATCCAGTTCCAGTTTCAGTAGCTAATTGCTTTGCTGCTTCAACTGCTTTTTTATGATTATCTGCCACAATTCCACGTTGAATTCTAACGCCAAAACTGTTTAACAATTCTTTTCCTTGATATTCGTGTAAATTCATTAGAAATTTGGTTTTTTTAATAAGTATTAGCAAATGTAATAAATCAAAACTAAAATTTTGTATTGATTTTTTAAAAGTTTTTAATTTTATTTAGATTATAAAAAATGATAAAACCTATAATTTCAAACGATTTCATCACCTATATTAAAACCATAAACAACTAGCCTAAAATACTAATTTGCTCTAGTTTTTTAATATTTAAAATTTCAATTTTTCTATCAACAACATTTAAAATTCCTTCTTTATTAAATTTAGATAAGGTGTTTATAACACTTTCTTTAGAATAGCCCAATATTTCGGCCAATTCTTTTCTACCTACAGGCAATGTGTAATTTGGTGATATATATATTTTGGCAAAATCTAATAATAATATTGATAAGGCTCCATCAATATTTTTTTGCGACAACCGTGTCATTCTATGAAATAAACCGTTGGCAATACCTGACATATGTTTTATAAGAGCCATGGAAAATTCACCATTACTCTTTATAAATTTCTCAAAAACATCTATTTCAATAAAACTAACCTTTGTATTTTCAAGCGCAACAGCAGTAAAATCAAAATTTTTAAAAGCAAAGCAACATATTAAACCTACAAAGCTATGAGATTGTACTAATCCTAAAGTTGATACTTTATGATCATTAACAACTTCTAATTTAACCAATCCTTCGGTGACATATAATAAATTATTAACTACAGCACCTCTTTTTACAATAGTTTCTCCTGCTTTAAATTCTAAATCAGTTTTATGTTGCACCAAAATTTCCTTTTCATCTTCAGTTAGCATATTTAAACACTCTTTAGCATTTAAAAAATCATATTCCAATTGCGTTTTTTCTCTTAAAAAATCTGGCATACTTTTTCAATTACATTCTTTACAATGTAAAATTACATCATTAAACATTAATAAATACATAAAACCTTATAAAATTTGCTTATCTAAAACACAAGGTTACGGTACAATTACTTTGTAATTTTACAATAGAAATAAACGAGTTACAAATAATTTAGAAAATGAAAAAATTAGCATTAAAATCGGCCTTATTAATACCGGCTTTTATATTTACAACATTTTTAATTATGACAATTATAGGATGTACGTCTTGCCTATTTGGACTTGACCACAATTATTATAGTTGTACTTATTGTACTATTTTTAAAGGAATTGCATTATTATCAACTATAGCCTATTTAACCATTTTAATTTTAGATATTAAACTGGTATACAAAAACTCAGTTAAAAAAAATAACAACTATTAAATGAGGTAACAACAGCAATTTTAAATAATAAATTAAAACTATACAATGAAAAATTTAGTTTTAAAATTAGGTATTTTAATACCGCTATTACCTATAATATTAATTGTAGGTAGTATTTTTATAATTTCATATATCGATTATTTGATAATGATTTTTAAAATTTATTCTCAACTTTTTTAACACCTCTAAAAAAGTAGAATATTTTGTTTTTTACAATATTATAGGTTCATGTACCGTAATAAATGTATTTATTAACATTTATTTATGATGAATTTAGCAATATGTTAAATACATTAGCTATTGCTATATACATTAAACCTACAATGAAGAAATTCATCGTCCTAATTTTTATCCTTTTTCACATAAATGGTATTGCACAAATAAATGCAAATCCTAAAACTATTACAGCTAAAAGAATTTTAGTTTCACCAGTTATTGATGGAGTTTTAAATGAAGATTTTTGGCAAAATTCTGAAAACGCAGCCAATTTTACCATGTTTAGACCAGGGTTTGGAATTACGGAGCCAAATGGCAAAAAAACCATTGTAAAAATAGCTTATGATGATGAGGCAATTTATTTTGGAGCCCTTTTATATGATGATGATATTAAAAACATTGCTTTAGAATCTGCCACACGCGATAATTTTGCGCAAACCGATTGGTTTGGAATTATGATAAATCCGTTAAATGATGGCCAAAACGATACTGAATTTTTTATTCAGGCAACAGGAAATCAAGCAGATGCAAAAGCAACTGTAAATGATGAAGATTTTGGCTGGAGCGCCGTTTGGGAAAGTGCAGTAAAAATGGATGACGAAAAATGGGTTGTTGAAGTAAAAATTCCATATTCAGCATTACGTTTTTCAAACCAAGAAACACAAACTTGGGGAATTAATTTTCACAGAAAAATACAAAGTACAAAAGAACAATTTGTTTGGAACCCAATTGATAAAACAAAAGGAAACATTCAACAATACGCAGGCGTTCTAAATGGAATAAAAAATATTTCACCTCCGATAAGATTAAGTTTTTTTCCATACGCATCTTCTTCTGTTTCAATATATGATGGCTCTTCAAATTTTGATACTAATTTTGGAATGGATGTAAAGTATGGAATTAGTGAAAGTTTTACTTTAGACGCTACTTTAATTCCCGATTTTGGTCAAACAGGTTTTGATGATCTTACTTTAAATTTAGGCCCGTATGAACAACAATATTCAGAAAAAAGAGCATTTTTTACGGAAGGAACGGATTTGTTTACCAAAGGAAATTTATTTTATTCGCGAAGAATTGGAAATGCACCATCTACAAACATAGATGAAGAAACTGATTTAAACGAAAATGAAGTCATTTTAAACGAACCTTCATCAGTTCAAATGTTAAATGCAGTAAAAATATCTGGCCGTACAAAAAATGGTTTGGGAATTGGTTTTTTTAATGCCATTACCGATAAAACGGAAGGTATAATTAAAAACACAAATACAGAAGAAATTAGAAAAATAACAACAGAACCTTTGGCTAACTACAATATTTTGGTTTTAGATCAACAATTTAATAAAAATTCATCTGTTAGCTTTATAAATACCAATGTTGCCAGAGAAGGCTCTTTTAGAGACGCCAATGTTTTTGCCGCTTTATTTGACCTTACTAATAAAGCTAATAAATTTAAACTAGAAGGTGGTGGCGGAATGAGTTATTTAAATGAATTTGGTGAAACAACAAATGGTTTTTTTACAAATATTGAATTTAAAGAAATTAGTGGAAATTGGCAATGGGGAATTGAACACTTCCTTAAAAATGATACATTTGAAAAGAATGATTTAGGTTATCAGAGTAAAAATAATTTTAGCAATTTTGAATCTTATGTAAGTTACGAAATTTTTGAACCTACAAAAAAACTAGATGATTTTAGAATTTCATTTTGGGCAGATTTTGAATATTTATACAAACCAAGTAAATACACTGGAAATTCAATTGGAATTAATTATTACCTTCAAACAAAAAAAACAAAATTAGCCTACGGAGGAAACATAGGAACAATAATTGGAAATGAGTTTGATTATTACGAACCAAGAGTAACTGGCAGGTATTATAAAAAAACTGGGCGAATATCTGGAAACCAATGGATTTCTACAGATTACAGAAAGAAATTTGCCATTGATGCTAATTTCTTTATGGCATCTCGAGTAAATGATGATAATTATTATATAGAAACTAGCCTATCACCTAGATACCGTGTTAACGATAAACTTTCGTTTATTTATGAGCTAAACTTTTCTTCAGATACAAACGATAAAGGATATGTAAACCTTCTTGATGATGACTCTATAATTTTTGGAAAAAGAGATGCAAAGTCCTTTACAAATGCCGTATCAGGCAAGTATAATTTTAGCACTAAATCTGCATTAAATCTTACTTTTCGTCATTATTGGTCACCTGTGGAATACGATACTCAATATTATTTATTAAATACAAATGGACTACTAGAAGAAAATTCTTATTCAGAAAACCACGATATTAATTACAATATTTGGAACTTTGATTTAAGTTACACTTGGGAATTTGCTCCAGGAAGTCAACTTATTGGATTATACAGAAATTCTATTTTTAATGAAGACCAATTATCCGATTTAAATTTCAAAGAAAATTTAGAAAACTTATTTGACCAATCCATACTTCATAATTTTTCATTACGCTTAGTTTATTATATTGATTATAATAAGGCTAAAAATTGGTTGTAATAAAATATAAATTGTATTTTCACCCTTTTATTTTAAAGCATGATTGAAGCAAAAGAAATCCATAAATTTTATGGTGAATTAGAGGTTTTAAAGGGTGTTGAGCTAACCATTAAAAAAGGTGAAGTAGTTGCTATAGTTGGTCCGTCTGGAGCTGGTAAAACAACGCTTTTACAAATTCTTGGTACTTTAGATAAACCAACAAATTTAAAAAACGCCAATTTAACAATTAACAACACTAATTTATTAGAATTAAAAGATAAAACCCTTTCTAAATTTAGAAATAAACATATTGGTTTTATTTTTCAATTTCATCAATTATTACCAGAGTTTACTGCCTTAGAAAATGTATGTATTCCTGCTTTTATAGCAAACACTTCTAAAAAAGAAGCAGAAACCAAAGCTATTGAGTTACTAACATTTTTAGGTTTAGAAACCAGAATTCATCACAAACCAAATGAACTTTCTGGCGGTGAGCAACAGCGTGTTGCCGTTGCAAGAGCATTAATTAATAATCCAGATGTAATTTTTGCTGATGAACCGAGCGGAAATTTAGATTCGGCTTCTGCTAAAAACTTACATGAGTTATTTTTTACCTTACGAACTAAATTTAACCAAACTTTTGTAATTGTTACGCATAACCAAGAATTGGCTGATATGGCAGACAGAAAACTTGAAATGAAAGATGGAAAAATAATTAATTAAAAATAAAGATTTAGGAAACTACAATTTTCTAAACCTTTGTGCCTTTTACCTTATTACATTTTGTTATTAAATAATTTTACTAAAAACTTTTAAATGATTGCAATTATTAGTGCAATGCAAGAAGAAATTCAAGCATTGTTAAATAAATTACAAAACGTTTCTACCGTTGAAAAAGGAATGCGAACCTACTACATTGGAACACTTTTTAACAAAAACGTGGTGTTAGTTTTTTCTCGTTGGGGAAAAGTAGCTTCTGCAGCAACCACAACACAATTAATAAACGATTTTGAGTTAGACGAAATTATTTTTACAGGTGTTGCGGGCGCAATTTCTAACAATTTAAATATTGGTGATGTAGTTATAGGTAAAAATTTATTTCAACACGATTTAAATGCTAGTCCGTTTTACAAAAAGTTTGAAATTCCAATTATTAAAAAATTATTTTTAGAAACAAAAAACCCTGATAAATTAATTACTGCAACCACTTTCTTTTTAGAAAACTACAACAACTATGTAAATTTAAACGATGCCAAAAGTTTTGATATTACCAAACCTAAATTAGTTTTTGGCGATATTGCCAGTGGCGACCAATTTATTTCTAGCTTAAAAAAAATAGCCAAATTAAACAAGCAAATTCCATCTGCCATTTGTGTTGAAATGGAAGGTGCGGCAGTTGCTCAAATTTGTTATGAATACAATATGCCATTTTCCATAATTAGAATAATTTCAGACAAAGCAAACGATAACGCAACTATCGATTTTTCAAAATTTTCAAACACCATTGCCAGTAATTATGCCTTAGGAATTTTAGAACATTATTTTAAAAATTAACTTCTATTTTACTTACTAAAAAACATATTTTAAATAAAAACTTACAACTTATAAACTTTCCAATTTTTTAATTTTATAACATTCCAACTTTAAACTAAAAATTAATATCTTTGAAAAATCCTTTTAAAGAATGCAGTTTAAACATCCTGAAATTTTATATGCATTATTACTACTTATCATCCCGATAATAGTACACTTATTTCAATTACAACGTTTCAAAAAAGTACCATTTACAAACGTTCATTTTTTAAAAAATATAGTACAGCAAACACGCAAAAGTTCCAGGCTAAAAAAGTTCTTAATTTTACTCACTAGAATGGCCGCATTTACCTGTTTAATTTTAGCATTTTCACAACCATATTTCTCAGCCAATTCTTTACAACAAAATTACAACACAACCATTTATTTAGACAACTCATTTAGCATGCAAGCCAAAGGAGAAAATGGTGAACTATTAAAATCAATTGCCCAAAATATTATTGAAAACACCAATTACAAAAACACACAGTTTTCTTTAATTACAAACAACCAAGAATTTAAAAATATAGATAGTAAAACACTAAAAAACCAGTTAATAACTTGTGATTATTCACCTATTAAACTAAATTTAAACACTGTTTTATTAAAATTAAACACCTTAAATTCAGCATCAACAAACACATTAAATAAAAACCTTATAATATCTGATTTTCAAACTATTAATTTAACAAACAAAACCGATGTTACAAATGTAAACACAATTGTAAACACCTTAAAAGTTACTCCCAAAAAAAATACAAACACATTTATTGATAGCGTTTTTATTGCAGAAGAAAACCCAACTGAAATTATACTTTCAGTTGTTGTAAAAAGTACCCAAAACAATTCAAATTCTACTTCTATCTCTTTACAGGACAATACAAAATTATTAGGAAAATCTACTGTAAAATTTACTAATTCTAACATATCAACTACCAATTTTTCCATTCCTAACAATGCTAATATGAATGGAATTATAACTTTGACCGATGAAAATTTACCCTTTGATAATACCTTCTATTTTACACTTTCAAAGCCCGAAAAAATTAATGTTTTATCTATAGGAAAAAACACTCCTTTTTTGAGTAAAATTTATACTGAAAATGAGTTTAATTTTACCACTAGCGAACTGTTAAATTTGAATTACAATTCACTAAAAAATCAACATTTAATTATTTTAAATGAGATAGAAAATATTCCAATTGAACTCTCAAAATTATTACAAGATTTTTCAAAAAACGGAGGAACTACTGTTGTAATTCCATCAGCAAATGCAAATTTAAAATCGTATAATATATTTTTAAATGAGCAAAATGCAGGAACCATTTTAAACAAAATAGATAAAAAACATAACATTACTTCTATTGTTTTTGAGCATCCTTTACTAGCTCAGGTTTTTGAAAATAACGTGACAAATTTTCAATATCCAACAACTAATTTTTATTTTAAATCACAATTTAAAAACAGTTCTTCGGTACTTAAATTAGATTCTAACGATGCGTTTTTAACCTCCATCAACGGCAATAATAATTCGTTATTTTGGTTTGCAAGTTCTTTAAATAATGAAACATCTAATTTTATTCAATCACCATTAGTAGTTCCGGTTTTTTACAATTTTGCAAAAAACAGCTTAAAAAATGCACAATTATATTACACCATTCAACCAGAAAACATAGTAGAAATTGTTACATCAATAGGAAAAGATCAAGTGTTAAAAGTTGTAAATAATGAAAACGAATTTATTCCTTTACAAGATATTTCATCAAACAAAGTATCGTTAAAAATAGATGGAGCCAATTTAAAAAGTGGTTTTTACAATATACTTTCTAATACCAAAACCATAAAAACTATTGCTTTTAACTATCACAGAGAGGAAAGTGATTTAACGTATTTAGAGTTAGAACCACTTTTTAAAGAGTCTGAGAACATAGTTATTAACAACTCTATTGATAACTTTTTTGATGAAATGTACAATGAACAGAAAATCAATTGGCTTTTTAAATGGTTTTTAGCTTTTTCTGTCCTATTTTTGCTCATTGAAATGCTGATACTAAAATATTTCAAAACATGAATATACTCATAAAGTCTGCCACCATTTTTGATCCTTCAAGTCCTTTTCATCAACAAAAACAAGATATTTTAATTGAAAAAGGATTCATTTCAAAAATTTCAAAAACCATTGTAAATCCAAACAATTATCAAGAAATTAAATTAGATAATTTACATGTTTCTCAAGGCTGGTTTGATAGTAGTGTTTGCTTTGGAGAACCTGGTTTAGAAGAACGAGAAACCATTGCCAACGGATTAAAAACTGCTGCAAAAAGTGGTTTTACAGCAGTTGCTGTAAACCCAAATACAAGTCCGGTTGCTGATAACAAATCTACAATTGAGTTTATAAAACATCAAAGTTTTGGTTTTGCAACTAACCTCTACCCTTACGGAAGTTTTACAAAAGGAGCTCAAAGTGCAGATTTAGCGGAATTATATGATATGCAAAATTCTGGAGCAATTGCCTTTGGAGATTATAACAAACCTATTTCTAATGCTAATTTGCTGAAAATTGGCTTGCAATATGCTCAAAATTTTGATGGTTTAATTTTAAGTTTCCCACAAGATAACTCTATTGCTACAGAAGGTTTGGTAAATGAAGGAATAAACAGTACAAAATTAGGATTGAAAGGGATTCCAAGCTTGGCAGAAGAGCTTCAAATTGCACGCGATTTATTTATTTTAGAATATACAGGCGGCAAATTACATATTCCAACTATTTCAACAGAAAAATCGGTAAAATTAATTAAAGAAGCCAAAAAGAAAGGATTAAATGTTACGTGTAGTGTGGCTGCACACCATTTAGTATTAACAGATGATGAATTAAAAAGCTTTGATTCTAACACCAAAGTATTACCACCTTTAAGAACAACTAAAGATACAAAAGCACTTTTAAAAGGATTAAAAGAAGGTGTAATTGATATGATTACTAGCGACCATAACCCTATAGATATTGAACATAAAAAAGTTGAATATTATTATGCTAAATTTGGAACAATTGGTTTAGAAAGTTTGTTTGGAGCGTTAAACAAAAACGTTGATTTAGACGTGCTAATTGCTAGTTTAACTACTAAACCAAGAGAACGTTTTAATATTGAAAGTATCTCTATTAATGAAGGAAATAAGGTTAACTTAACTCTTTTTAACCCAGAATATGAGTATATTTTTGCCGAAAACAACATTTTTTCCACTTCTAAAAACGCTGTTTTCTTAAACAAAAAAATGAATGGAAAAGTGTATGGAATTATTGCAAATAATAGAGTAATTTTATAAAAATTAAAAAATAATACATATGGACAATTACACGGTTAAAGAAGGAAAAACGATGGCTATTATAAGTTACATAACTTGGATTGGAACTTTAATTGCGTATTTTATGAATAACGAAAAACGCAATTCTTTTGCTTCTTTTCATATTAGACAAGCAATAGGAATCTCCTTATTTTCATTAGTAAACAGTGTTTTTTTATTAAAATATATAGGTTTTTATGCTGCAGGATTTATATCATTAGGTTTATTAATATTATTAATTATTGGATTAATAGGAGCTGCTCAAGGAGAACAGAAAAAAATACCGTTATTTGGAGATCTTTTTCAAGATTGGTTTAAAGGAATTGCATAAAACTATATTAAAACTTACTTTTGAAGTCGTGCCAAAAAGCACGACTTTTATTTTATAATTATGAAAAAATTATCACTACAATACATTTCTAGAGAGCCAAATGCTGTTTCAGAAAAAACATCGCTCTTAATACTTTTACACGGTTATGGAAGTAACGAGGAAGACTTATTTTCATTTGCAACTGAACTGCCAGAAGATTTAATAATTGTAAGTGCTAGAGCGCCACAAAGTTTAGGTTTTGGAAGTTATGCTTGGTATTCTATTAATTTTACGGCTGATCAAGGAAAATTTTCGGATATTCCTGAAGCTGTTGAAGCACGTGAATTAGTAGCTACTTTTATTGATGAAATTCAAGAAAAATACAACATAACACCTGATAAAACATTTTTATTAGGCTTTAGTCAAGGAACAATTTTAAGTTATGCTGTAGCTTTAAACTACCCTGAAAAAGTGCAAAAAATAATTGCTTTAAGCGGACATATTAATGCCGAGTTATTACCTGAAAATTTAAATCCTGATAATTATAAAGCCTTAGATTTCTTTATTTCACACGGTAGCGTAGATCAAGTAATTCCTGTAGAATGGGCAAATAAAGCACCAGAATTTTTAAATAAATTACATATTAAAAATAGCTTTCAAACCTATCCGGTTGGTCACGGAGTAGCACCAAAAAACTTCTTCGACTTTAAAAAATGGATTGAAGAAAGAATGTAACTATTTACTAAATATTAAAAAAAACGAGCACTTAATTTACTATAGTTAAGTGCTCGTTTTTTATTAATCTAACACATGTTTTTCTAACGAAAAACAAACAAATTCACCTTCAAAAACCTTTACTTCATTTTCATTTACTACTGAAACTTCAATTACAGATTTTACTTCATTTATTTTTTCTTTATAACTTGCGGTTGCTGTTAATATATTACCAACAACCGTAGGTTTTATAAATTTAGTTTCTGCTTTTCCTAAAACAACATTAGGTTTATTAATTAAAACCATTGCCGCATAATCTGCCAAACCAAATGTAAAACCACCATGCGAAAGTCCTAAACTATCAACAGCCATTTCGTCAATAATTTTTAATTCAACTATTGCTTTTTCAGCTTCAATAGCAATAACTTTTCCAATAAATTTTTCAGATGCATTTAAATGCGTATTTTGAATATCTAACATTTTTATATTTTTTTCAACTGCAAAAATAAGTTGTTTTTACTTTAGAAAGATTCTATTTTAATAAGTACATCTAAAATTGATTATTAATTAAATATTTTAATTCTAACAAATTTAAGTTCAACCTTGTTAATAAACTTACACACTGAATTTTAAAAATTTTTTAAAGGTTTAAATAAGTAAGAATACTATTTAAATAAGATAATTTTCTACAATAAATATATAATTCAAAAAAGCATGTATTTTAGCAACAAAATACATGATTAAAGCAATAAAATACATATATCTACTGATTTAAGTCAGTAGGTATATAATTAAAAAGAACTACTTTTTCATACAGAAAAATTATTTATGGAAGATAGAGATAAAAATTTATATGTTGTAGGTATTGGTGCATCTGCTGGAGGATTAGATGCTATTCAACAATTATTTGATCACATTCCTGATGATACTGGAATGGCTTTTGTAATTATTCAACATTTATCGCCCGATTTTATTAGTTTAATGCCAGAGTTGTTGGCTAAGCACACAAAAATGCCAATTTATACGGCTGAAGACAAACAAACTATTCAGCCAAATTGCATTTACTTAAATCAGCGAAGTAAAAATTTACATATAAAAGGCAGAGAACTTTATCTATTAGAAAAAGGACCAAAACATAATTTAAATTTACCTATTGATATCTTTTTTCACACATTAGGAGAAGAATTTAAAGAAAAATCTATTGGTGTTATTTTATCTGGAACTGGATCTGATGGTTCCAGAGGAATTAAATCTATTAAAGAAGGTGGAGGAATTATTATTGTACAAGATCCAGTAACTGCACAATTTGATGGAATGCCAAATTCTGCCATTTCAACCAACCTAGTAGATTTTATTTTAAATCCCGAAAATATTGCTTCATCATTTAAAAAATTACCAGCGCATCCTTTAACTCTTTCTCTAGAGGATGAAGACGATTCTCAATCTAATGAAAACATTTTTAATACTATTTTAGGAGAAGTTTATAAGTATTCAAGTATTGATTTTAGAAAGTATAAAAAAAATACATTGCTAAGAAGGTTGGAGAAAAGAATGCATATTAATAACATTGACCAACTTTATGATTATTTAGTTTTCTTAAAAATTAATAACGCTGAAAAAGAAGCGTTAAAACAAGACTTTTTTATTGGTGTTACTAGATTTTTTAGAGATGAAGAGGCATTTGAAACTTTAAAAAATAAAATTATTCCTGCAATTTGTAAAGATAAAAAACCTTCAGACACCATAAGAATATGGACAACAGGTTGTTCTACTGGCGAAGAGGTATATTCTATTGCCATATTATTTGATAGTTATATACGCACAAATAAACTTAACTTAGATTTTAAATTTTTTGCAACAGATGTAGATTCTAAAGCATTAAATATTGCAAGTAGTGGTGCATATCATATAAATACAGTAAATGAAATTGAGAAAACTTACCTAGAACAATATTTTTTAAAAACTGGAGATAAAATACAAATTATTAAAAGAATACGTGAAAAAATTGTATTTTCTAATCACAACTTAATAAACGATCCACCTTTTATAAAAATGGATTTAATTTCTTGTAGAAACTTATTAATTTATTTAGATAGTAAAATACAGAAAAAAATAATGCATAATTTTCAGTTTGCATTAAATAAATTCAGCTATTTATTTTTAGGAAGTAGTGAATCTATTGGCGATTTAGCAAAACTTTTTAAAGCAATAGATGTTAAATGGAAAATTTATCAAAACATAACAGAAACAAAATACATTCCAATTCAATCAAACACAGATACTACTATATCAAATTCACAATTTAAAAACCCACTTAGAGGAAGTACACAAGCTATTTATAAAACCAAAGAAAACCCAGAATCTATTTATCATAAATACTTAAGTAAAGAATTTAGTCCTCCGTCTATTTTTATTGATAAAGATTTTAATATATTATATATTATTGGTGATGCTGGTAAAAAACTAAACCACAACGATGGTCTTTTTCAAAATAATTTATTAAAAATTGTGAGTCCAGAAATTGCTTCTATGGTTAGAAGCGGTATAAGAAAACTTGAAAAAGAAGAAAAAGACATTATTATAAAAGATATTATTAATACTATTGATAATGAAGCTTATAGCTTCGATTTAAGATTAAAAAAACCTAAATATTCTGAAGAATTAAAAAATACGTATGTTTTACAATTTAGTCCAGATAGAATTGTAAAAGAAAATTCTATTGTTTTAAAAAATATTCCAATTGACGAAATTTCTAAACAACGCCTTGAAGATTTAGAAAATGAACTAAAAGCTACCAGAACCGAGTTGCAAAATGTAGTAGAAGAATTAGAAACAAGTAACGAAGAATTACAATCTTCTAACGAGGAATTAATGGCCTCTAACGAAGAATTACAAAGCACCAACGAAGAACTGCAATCTGTTAATGAAGAATTATACACTGTAAACTCTGAACTTCAAGAAAAAAATAAGGAATTACAAAATTTAAATAATGATATTACCAACCTATTTAACAGTACAGATATTGGTACATTATTTCTTGATAGCAACTTAAAAATTAGAAAGTTTACTCCTTCCCTTCAAAAGCATTTTAACCTTTATGATAATGATTTTGGAAGACCAATATCTAGCTTTACTTCTAATTTTGATGATATAACAAGAACATCTTTATTAAAAGATTGCAAAAATGTTCTTAAAAACCTTAATACAATAGAAAAAGAAATAATTGATTTAGACGGAAACCATTATTTAAACAGAATTAGCCCTTTTGTTACTGAAGATAAAAAAATTGACGGTGTAGTAGTTACATTAGTAGATATAAACCCTTTAAAAGAAATAAACAACGAGTTAGACCTTTCAAAAACAAAATATAAAACATTATTCGAAAACATGAATAAAGGCTTTATTCATGCAAAAATTATAACTAACGAAAATAATGAAGCTATAAATTGGGAATATATTACTATTAATGCTGCCTATGAAAAACAAATTGGATTGTCTAATGAAAATGTGATTGGTAAAAAAGCTTTTGATATTTTACCACATTTAAAAAACGACACCATAAATTGGCTCAAAATTTACCAAAAAACAGCCCAAACAGGCGTAAATCAAAGTTTTGAATATTACTCAAACTTTGATAAAAAATATTACTTAGTGCTTATTTACAGTCCTATAATTGGTGAATTTGCCGTTACTTTTTCTGATATAACCGAACTTAAAGAAAAAGAAAATAAATTATTAAAAAACGAAGCTCACCTTACACAAATTCAATCACTTACAAAAACTGGTGGCTGGAGTTTAAATTTAAAAACAAATGAGGTTATTTGGACAGAAGAACTTTATAAAATGTTTGGATTAGACCCTAGTAAAAAAGCACCATCTTTTGATACCCAAGAGAAACTGTACACAAAAGAAAGTTGGGAAATTTTAACAAACAAAATTGAAAACACCATAAAAACAGGTGAACCTTATGAGGTTGAATTAAATTATTATAAAACTGATGGTACTCTTGGTTGGTTATTAGCACATGGAGAATTAGAAGAAAATAACATTAATAAATCTACAGAATTATGGGGTTCTGCACAAGACATTACAGCAACCAAAAATTTTGAAAAAAGTATTATTGAAGCCAAAAAAGAAGCAGAACAAGCTAGTAAACAAAAAAACTTGTTTTTAGCAAATATGAGTCATGAAATTAGAACTCCAATGAATGGTGTTATTGGCTTTTCAAGTTTATTAAGAGATGATAATTTAACGGAATCAAAAAGAAATCAATATTTAAATATTATAGACAATAGCTCTAAACAATTAATTAATTTAATTGATGATATTATTGATATATCTAAAATTGAAGCTGGTGAATTAAAAATAATAGAAAGAGAATTTAATTTAACCGATTCTCTAATAAATTTAGAAACCACTTACAATCAGCTTAAAAACAACGCCTTAAAAAAAGATATTAATATTGTTTTAGAAATTCCAAAAAATAAAAAATTAGTTATTACATCAGATGAAAAAAGGATCAATCAACTTTTAATTAATCTGTTAAACAATGCGTTAAAATTTACAGAACAAGGCGAAATTAAATTTGGCTACAATATAAAAGGAAGCAAAATTCAATTTTTTGTATCAGATACAGGAATAGGAATACCAAAAGAAAAACTTGAGGAAATATTTGAAAGCTTTAAACAAGTAGATTACAATACTACAAAATATGGTGGTACAGGATTAGGATTGGCTATTTCTAAAGGTATAATTAATATTTTAAATGGCTGGATAAAAGTAGAATCTACAGAAAACAAAGGAACAACATTTACATTTGAAATACCCCTAAAAATTATTAATGATGATATAAGTATTTCAGATGAATCTAAAATTATAAAAAATAAAGAGCAATTTTTAAAGGGTAAAAAAGTACTTATTGCGGAAGATGAATATTATGTTAGACTATATTTAGAAGCACTTTTACAAGAATTACAAGTAAACTACATAATGGTAAATGATGGTGAAGATGCCATTGCTGAATATAAAAAATCTAACGATTTCGATTTAGTTTTAATGGATGTTAGAATGCCAAAAGTTAATGGACTTAAAGCAACCAAAGAGATTTTAAAATTTGATAGTTCAGCTAAAATAATTATGCAAACAGCATATGCTATGCTAGATGAAAGGGAGAAATGTATACAAATAGGAAGCGTTGGTTATTTAACAAAACCATTAGATAAGGATAAAATTATTAATGAAATGTTTAAAGCCTTACATTAATAAAAAATTGAATAAAATAATATCAAATAAAATAGTAATTTTAGGGATAACGTAAAAAAAGATTAATTAAATAAAATCAAATGAATATATTAGGAATTGATGTAGGCGGCTCAGGAATTAAAGGTGCAATTGTAAATACCAAAACCGGTAATCTTATTTCAAAAAGAAGAAGAATAGCAACACCACAACCCGCAACTCCAGAAGCAGTTGCAGATACAATTCTAAAATTAGTGCAACATTTTAAATGGGAAGGTCCAGTTGGTTGCGGTTTTCCAACACCACTAAAAAACGGAAAATGTATAACTGGTGGAAATTTACATAAAAATTGGAAAAATTTAAAAGTTGAAGAGTTTTTTAAAAATAAAACCGGTAATTCTTTTACTGTAATTAATGATGCCGATGCTGCCGGACTTGCTGAAATTAATTTTGGAGCTGGAAAAGATGTAAAGGGAACAGTAATTATGATTACTTTGGGAACTGGAATTGGTTCTGCTCTTTTTTTAGATGGAAAACTTTTACCAAATACTGAATTTGGACATGTGCTTCATAAAAGCGGTAGTATTTTTGAAAAATATGCTGCAGATTCTGTAAGAATTGAAGAAAATTTAAGCAGAAAACAATGGGGAAAACGCTTACACAAATACTT
>NZ_JBFHHX010000073.1:0-16973 GCF_041596795.1 Lutibacter sp. | reverse complement strand
TTACGCTTTGCTGTAGCTTTCCAGTTAATTGTACGCACATCATCTCCAGCTATGTAATTTTTAATTTGCTCAAATTCTAAAGTATGACCAATTTTTCTAATTTTTTTAAGTCCAAATTCTGTTAAACGATTGCTCATTGCCAAAAACTCATACTTTTTCATTTGAATATAAGACGGATACACAGCAACCATTTCATTTTCCTGAAATTTAAAGCGTCTGGCAACAATTCTTATTGGTGATGACACAAATACATTTAAGTTTCCAAAGTGGTATTCTCCTCTTTCAACAGGTTTTACTGAATATTCAAAATTATAATTTTCAGCACTTTTTAATTGAATAGTTTGTTCAAAATCCCTTTTTTGAAATTGAATTGGCAATTCATCTATTAATTTAGCTTCAATAGTAAATTTATAATTATTTTTTACAGTAATTGGAATTGGGTTTTCATCAGAATTTGAAAACTTTTCTGTTAAAATTCTTCTGGCAGAAACTCCATTTTTTGGATTAAAAAGCATATAAATATCACCAAAAAATAACACTGCAATTATAGTTACTAAAAACCATGCAGCACTATACAATATTGGAAACCAAAAGGAAACCAAAAATGTTGCCGCTATAATTGTTATGTACACAAAAAAGCGCTGGTGAATGTATAAGTTTTTAAATAAATTCATAATTATCGTGGTACTTCCACAGATTGTACAATCATTTCTATCACTTTATCTGCGGTCATTCCTTCCATTTCACGTTCTGGCGTTAAAATAATTCTATGACGTAATACTGGCGAAATGACCTTTTTAATATCTTCTGGAATTACAAAATCGCGTCCATTAATCGCCGCATAAGCTTTTGATGAATTTAAAACTGCAATACTTGCTCTTGGTGAGCCTCCTAAATATAAATGTGGATGATTTCTTGTTTTTGTTATAATTTGAGCAATGTAATTCATTAATTTTTCATCAACCAAAATATCAAATATTTTGTTTTTATACTCTAATAAATCAGCTTCTGATAGCAATGGTTTTATAAGTGTTTGAGGCAAAATACCTTTTCTATTGTGATGCGTTTTTAGAATTAAAATTTCTTCATCTAAATTTGGATATCCAACATCTATTTTAAATAAAAATCGGTCTAATTGGGCTTCTGGCAATGCGTATGTTCCCTCCTGCTCTATTGGGTTTTGAGTTGCCAATACCATAAAAGGTGGTTTCATTTTATAGGTATGTCCATCAATAGAAATTTGGCGTTCTTCCATAACTTCAAACAACGCTGCTTGTGTTTTTGCAGGTGCTCGGTTAATTTCATCAATCAATACTAAATTAGAAAAAATTGGTCCGTTTCTAAACTCAAATTCAGATGTTTTCATATTTAAAACAGACGTTCCCAATACATCGCTTGGCATTAAATCTGGCGTAAATTGAATTCTACTAAAACCCGTATCAATAGTTTTTGAAAGCAATTTTGCAGTAATTGTTTTTGCAACACCCGGAACACCTTCAATTAACACGTGGCCATCAGCCAATAATGCAACAATTAGCAAATCCATAAAGTGCTCTTGCCCAACAATTATTTTGCCTAATTCTGCTTTAATTTGAATGACAGCATCTTTTAGTTTTTCTAAATCAACTCTATTATTAAAATTCAAATCGTTATTTTCTTCCATATTGAATTGTGTTTTTAAATTTTTCAATCATTTTATTTAATTTGATGAGTTCATCAGTTGAAATTTGATTTTTCAAATGAATTTCATCACAAAATTTGAAGAGTTTTTCTACTTCTTCAAAAGTATTACCGCTACGTAAAGCTACATATTTGTATAAAGTTTCATCAATAGTAGTTGTTGGAATGTGTAGTTTTGTTCTAATGTATTCTAACAAATAACTTATTTTATATTCTGCTAAATTTTTATGATCTTGATGCTCATAATACATATTAGCAATAGTGCGTGTAAATGCCAATGTTTGGTTTTTTAAGGGTGTTAATACCGGAATGCTGCGTTGCTTTCTTTTTCCCTCAAAAATTACAAAAAACAACACGCCTATTAATGCCATATAATACGCCCATTTTAAATATTTTGAACTGAGCAAATAATGCATTGGCGATGAAATACTGCTTTTCCCTGTTTTATAATATGAATCCCATAAAAGTGGTTTCTCTGGATTTAAATACGACAAAACATTTGCTGTATATTGCTCATTTTCAGAATTTAATATGTAATAATTTGTAAAGGCTTCAGGAAAAGTGTGAAAATAAAAATTTCCTTTTCCGTAGTTAAATTTCACAAAATTAACGCCTTCTTCGGTACGTTCGCTGTTTTTATTTACATACCCTGTAATTCCTAAAATAGTAGTATTTAAAGTGTCTATCTCTGTAAAAACCTGATTTACAAACTCTCTATTATATGAAAATTCTTTTCCTTTAAAAGCTTTATTATACAATTTAAAAAATACTTTTTCATCTAAATTATTACTTACTAAACGTTTGGTTTTAAAATTAAGGGTGTCTATTTGAATTCCGTGAGTAGAAATAAAAACATCATTTCCTCTTTTTACAAATTGCATTAATCTATAAAACTCGGCATCGCCAAAATTTAACGCTTCATCAGTAAAAAAGTAGGTTCCTGTTCTTGTAGAATCTTCTAAATAAATATAGGGTGGAATTTTAATTTCTTCTATGGTTGTATTTGGCAAGAATGTTTGTAACTCATTTCTTAAAACATACGTACCATACGGAATTTTATGATTTTCAGCATAACTTGGAAACCAATTTATAGGCTTTTTTTTAGTGCTATCAAGGTATAAATAACCTAAAATTAGCACTATAAAAATAACAACATATATTTTTAATGATTTATCCAATTTTCTTTTTATTCAATTGTTTAGTTACACTTTCAAAATCTGATACTGCCTTTGTAAACTCTAATTCATTAATTTCAAAGTTTCCATACCACACAAAATCGTACAATCTGGTTAACTTTACAAAAGACTTATTCAAATTTAGATCTTTAATTTCCTTACTAAAATCTTCATTTGTTTTTTGTTGTTCCCAAACAATCAGTTCCCTTTCTTCTAACTGTTTTAATAACTGCAAATAATAGTAGCGAACTGCTAATCGGTAATTTTTATTTTGAAAAGCTTGCAAAATTAATTTGGAGAGATCTTTATTTTTAATCAACTCCTCTTCTTCTGTAATTGTTACTGCAGATTTATTGTTAGCATTGGAAACCAGCGCATTTGAATTTACTTTTAAAAAGAATTTTAACAATAAAAACAATACTAAACCAGCAACAATATATGGTAATATTTGTAAAATAGTTTTAAAAATTCCCTTGGCACTTTCTACTCCAAATATCCATTCTAAAAAGCGCATAATTTGTCGACCAATCCAATTTAAAATTCTATCTAAAATTGTAGGTTCTTTAACCTCAACAATTTCTGTATAATCAAAATCTTTATCGGCCTTGTATTTATCTATATTGCTTTTATTAAATTTTTTCTGGGTAATTATTTCCTGATCTTTTTGCACGGTTAGTGAATCTGATTGGGCAAAACAGCTCAAAGAGATAACCAAAAAACCAATTAAAAAAAACAGTTTTTTCATATATTATATTGTAGAATCGTTTCCTAAACTATCAATTTTTTCAAAAGTTCCGGTTTGATTTTTCTGTTCATTTAAATCGTAATACACAAAAACTGTTGAAATTAACGGAATAGAATATAAAATAAACTGAAAAACATACGATAAGATATTTAATGCTAAATAAATAGGATCTTTAAAAATGGTAAAAACCTCCGTTGGATCTTCACTACCAACCATAGTTCCCATTTTTATCATTTGATAAATAAAAGCTGGTATAGAAAATGCCTGACCTAAAATAACTAACAACATCCAAACTACAATTAAAACCCCAAAAGTATTCCACCATTCACCTTTAATTAATGTAAATGCGTGAGAAAAAGTATCTCCAATATTTTTATCTTCAAATACCATAATAGATGTTGCAAGTGATAAAACTGTTCCTAAATAAATTCCTGGAATGTAACAAAAAACCATTCCAACAATGGTTACTAAAGTGATTAGGAATCCTAGCCCTATAAATTTCCAAACATTTTGTAAAATATTTGTTTTAATTTCGGAAAAATTAGCTTTTCCATTATTGTTTATATACGATTTTATAAAGTACAAAGAAGCCATTGAAAGCAACGTATACAGTAAAATATACACAAAAATTAACCCAAAAATCCACGAAAACATAGTGCCTAAAAATGTTCCTGGATTATTTTCAATTCCTCCAATATTTGTAAACAAATCGGACATTGAAAACATATAAAATACCAACACCGCAAGCGCAACCAATAATACTGGTCCCACAATTTTTAATACTGTTAAAAAATATTCTTTCCAGTTTTCACGAATAAATTTAAAAGTATCAGTAATAATTGCGCCTAAATCGCGCTCTTTTTTAAATTCAATAAAATTTTTAGTTTCCATTTACAATTTGTTTTTTAGATAATTTAATTGGGTATATTACATAATAGTACACTATTGCACTAAAAGACGTTAATATTATAAAAATTGCCAACCAATCTGGCATTTCTGTATGACGAGTTACAAAACCTTCTAAAAAACCGGCAACAATAAAAAACGGAATGGTACTTACCATAATTTTTAATCCGGCTTTAAAACTTCTTTTAAAAGATTCTAACCTAGTGTATGTTTTGGGGAACAATAAACCATTACCTAACACCAACCCCGCACAACCAGCAATAATAATTACTGATATTTCAATAGTTCCGTGAATCCAAATGGTTCTAGAAGATTCCCATAGCAATCCTTTTTCATAAAAAAAGTATAAAAAAGAACCTAACATTATACCATTTTGAAGCATTACATATAAGGTTCCAACGGAAAGGAATATTCCATAAACAAACGCTGTCATTGCAACCTTAATATTATTTAAAGTAATAGCAATAAACATAGATGTTTCCTCCATTTTTTTATAAACTGCCATTGGATCACCTTTTTCAATATTTTCTAGTGTTGTATTTACATAACTATCACCTAATATTAAGCGAACAAAATCTCCATCTGTTCCTGCTGAATACGCGCCAATAATTGCAAAAAACACAAATGTTGTAAATGCAATTAATAATTGTTTATGATATTTTACAAATTCTAAAGGAAATTCGGTTTTAAAAAAAGTATACAATCTGTTCTTACTTTCTTTCTTAGTTTTATAAATACTTTGGTGCGCTCTAGAAGCTATAGAATTAAGGTAAACCGCTGTATTACTGTGCGGATAAAAAGTTTTTGCGTAACTTAAATCGTCAGTAATTTCAATATATAAATCTGATAATTTATTGGGAGAAATCTGTTCTTTTTTGTCCAGAACATTTTCAAACAATAACCATTTCTTTTTATTTGCTTTTACAAAGGATGCTTCACGCATTTTTATTATTTTTGTGGCTTCAATATAGCAATTATTAATATTGAGTATTCAAGTCAACGAAAGTAGAAAATCAAATTGTATCAGCCAAAAGATCAACAATAAATAATGGATAATTTTCACATTGAAACTGCCCAAAATGTAACCATTCAACAAAATGTAGCAAATTTAAGTACCCGAATTGGTGCTTTTTTAATTGATGGTTTTATAATTGGTGGTTATTACTTAGTAATTTTTCTAATTTTAAATGCGTTAGATTTAAATGGAAGCAGTGATATTTATTATATATATGGCTTTTTAAGTTTACCTGTATTTTTTTACAGTTTATTATTTGAAACATTAATGAATGGACAAAGTCCGGGAAAATATTTAAATAATATTAGAGTAACAAAATTAGACGGATCTAAACCAACTTTTTCTAGTTTTTTAATTCGATGGATGCTACGTCCTGTTGATATTGGAATGGCTTCTGGATCTGTAGCTATGCTTACTATTTTGTTAAATGGAAAAGGGCAACGTTTAGGGGATTTAGCCGCTGGAACAACTGTAATTTCAGAAAAAAAACAAATTTCAATTAACGATACTATTAGTACGGACATCTCCGAAGAATATACACCAACCTTTCCACAAGTAACGTTGCTTTCTGACAAAGATATTCAAACAATTAAAGAATTGTATTTGAAGGCCAAAAGAAAAGGAAATCACAATATTATTGTTAAAATTCATCAAAAAATAGTGGATTTAACCGATATTCAAACAGACATGAAACCTATAGATTTTGTAGATGTTGTGATTAAAGACTACAACTATTTCACACAACAAATGTAATGACACTTTTTAGCGTATTAAATATTTTAGGAATTATTTCGTTTGCAATTTCAGGATCTCTTGTTGCTATGCGAAAAAAATTTGATCCTTTTGGGGTTTTTATTATTGCATTTGCAACATCTGTTGGAGGTGGAACATTACGTGATGTTTTAATTGGTTCTAAACCTGTTTTTTGGATGACCAACACCGATATTATTTTTATAATTATGGGATCGTATTTTTTTGCTGTTTTTTTCAGGAAAAAATTAAAATATTTAAACAAATCATTATTTTTATTTGATACTATAGGACTAGGTTTATATACCATTATGGGAACTGAAATTGGTTTAAATGCAGGTTTTCATCCTGTTGTAGTAATTGCTATTGCAACCATGTCAGCGGCGTTTGGAGGTGTTGTTAGAGATATATTATGTAATGAAGTTCCTGTAATATTTAGGGAAGAAATTTATGCTACAGCTTGTGTTATTGGAGCTATGGTTTATTTATTATTACATAATTTTGAATTTAATGAAACAATTGTATACGTAGCAACATCTTCTGTTGTAATTACTATAAGAATTATTGCAGTAGTGTTTCATTTATCGCTACCAACATTTTATACCAAACGATAAATGGATTTTACCTATTTTAAAAATAATTTAAATAAACTAAACACCTTTCAATTAGGAGGAATTGATGCGCAATTTAAATTAGCTCCTAAAATAAGAACAAAATATAAGGATGAGTTTATTTATGCAAACAATCCAAAAAAAGCGGCCGTTTTGGTATTATTTTACCCAAATGAAAACAACGAAACTACGTTTTTATTAACTCAAAGAGCCGAATACAACGGAACACATGCTTCGCAAATAAGTTTTCCTGGTGGAAAATTTGATACAAAAGATGATTCTTTAGAAAAAACTGCATTACGAGAAACTTATGAAGAAGTTGGTGTTGAAATAAATCATATTTCAATATTTAAGCAAATGACGGATGTGTATATTCCACCAAGCAATTTTATTGTTACACCTTTTTTAAGTACCATTAATTTTAAGCCAAATTTTATAAAAAATCATGAAGTTGCAGAGCTAATACATATCTCATTAACAGATTTTTTAGATGAAAATAATGTTACAACCGATGTTTTATCTACTTCCTACGCAAAAAACATGATTGTACCATGCTTTAAACTAAACAATTATGTAGTTTGGGGAGCAACAGCAATGATGTTAAGCGAAATCAAAGAATTAATTAAAAAATTGTAACCATTTTTTTATTAAATTTGTTTTTACCAAAACCTACTAAATGCCAATTTTTAAAAGAAATCCGTTTGGGCACATCCTTTTTATAAAAAGATGGCTTATTCGCATTTTCGGGGTAGTTTCGCACGGAAGATACCGAAGATTTAATACACTCGAAATTGAAGGATCTGAAATTATTAGAACACTACCCGAAACTAATGTACTTTTCATTTCCAATCATCAAACTTATTTTGCAGATGTTGCTGCTATGTTTCATGTTTTTAATGCTGCCTTAAAAGGTAGAGAGAACACCATTAAAAATATAGGCTACATTTGGAACCCCAAACTAAATATCTATTACATTGCCGCTTCCGAAACAATGAAAGCCGGTTTACTACCTAAAATATTTGCCTATGTTGGTTCCATTTCTATTGAAAGAACCTGGAGAAGCCAAGGTAAAGACGTTAACAGGCAAGTAAAAATGTCTGATATTAGCAATATTAAAAAAGCATTAAGCGATGGTTGGGTAATTACCTTTCCGCAAGGTACAACAACGCCTTTTAAACCTATTAGACGAGGTACTGCGCATATTATAAAAACCTACAAACCTGTAGTTGTTCCTATTGTAATTGATGGTTTTAGAAGAGCGTATGATAAAAAAGGACTGTTAATAAAAAAACGAAACGTTTTACAATCTATGGTAATTAAACAACCAATGAAAATTGATTATGAAAACGAAACAATTGATGAACTTATAGAAAGAATTCAGTTTGAAATAGAACAACATCCATCTCATTTAAAAGTAATTTCTCCTGAAGAATACAAAAAACAAGAGGACGAACTTAATAAACATAGAAAGTTTTGGAGTAAATCATAACATTCAAATTAAGTACCATTATATTTTTTATTGAACAAAATTGCGCTATTGAAATATAATCACATAAAATACAAGGTATTAAGTTTTTTTTTACTATCCTTTTTAATTGGGTTTGGACAAAAGAATGATAATGAAAATTATATTCGTTTAATAGATTCTGCTGATTACCATTTAACTGATAATCCAAAACTTGCAGCCACTTTTTTAGATTCAATTCCAAAGCCATTTAATACAACAATAGTAGGGCATATATCTTGTTATTATCAAACAAAAGGTTTAATTCACAATAAATTAAACGAAAATGCTAAGGCAATTCAAAATTATTTATTAGCATTAAATAATGCAGAAAAAGAAGAGAATTTTGACGTTGCTGGAAGGGTTTGCTTAGAATTATATATCGAAATTTCCGCTCAAAAAAAGAATTCTACTGCATTAAATTATTTAGAAAAATCTAAAAAGTATTACAAACTTGCAAAAAATGAAGCAGGACTTATTGAAGTTTTACAAATGCAAGAATTTATAAAATTTCAAAATAATGAATATAAAGCATGTAACACACTTATTTTAGAAAATATAAATACCTATAAAAACTATACCAAAGATGCTTATTATTATATGTATGCAAATTTTATGCTTGCAACAAATTATATTTATTTAGGAAATTTAGAAACGGCCACTAAATATTTACAAATATTCTATTCATTAAAAGAAAATCCAACTATTAATTTACGCAATTTTTTATATTGTGAAGCAAGTTTAAACACAAGTTTAGCTGAGTTCTATATTTCTAAAAAACAACTAGATTCAACATTTATTTATTTATCCAAAGCAAGTAAAGCACGCACTATTATGAATAGTGTGCTTATTAAAAACTATTATTCTTTATATACAGATGCTTATAAACTTGCTGGAGATATAGCATCAAGTGAAGCTTACATAGATTCTTTACAAATTTTTCAAGAAAAAGAACTTCAAAAAACCATTGACGCTAGTTTGCAAATGAATAATATATTAGTGCAAACTGAAAATGATTTAAAAATTGAAAACAAAAATAAAAACTTCAACAAAATACTTGCTATAACTTTATTAAGCCTTGTATTTATTTTAAGTATTATATATTTTGTGACTTATAAAAAATTAAAAAATCAAATTAACGATTTTATTCATAAAATTAAAAAATCGACTTACCTTGAATCTAGTCATGACAAATTAAAAATTAAAGTTCAAGGATTAGAAACATATATAAGTGAATTAAAAGTTGAAATAAAAAATATTTCCGCATTAAATGAAGGCTCAGAACAACGCAAACAAATTAAAGAGCTTTATAAAAATATTCATATAAAATCTTCTACAATTTTAAATAAAGAAAAAGGTCATTTAGAATTAATAAACAAATTAAATGTAGATTTTTTCACAAAAATACAGGCTACTTATCCTGAATTAAATCCATCTGAAGTTATTATTTGTTATTACCTATTTACTGGATTTAAAAACAAAGAAATTGCTCAATTTCTTAATATTTCAACCAGAGCTGTAGAAAGTAAACGCTATAGAATTGATAAAAAAATTAATTCAAATAATAGTGGATTAACTTTAATTGAATTACTAAACAAAGTATTTAAAGATAGTAAAAAATCAACCATCAATTCTATCTAAAAAAACATACGCCTCTCTTAATCAAATCCTTAGCCAGAATTAACATTTTATAATATTTACAAAGTGCGTAGTATTTGCGTAGTTGTACAATACATCTGATTATAAATGGCTTAATATATTTGCGAAATCTAATTTTTAATAAATAAATCGCAAATGAAAAACTTTTACACACTTATCTTTTTACTCTTTTCAACTTTTCTTTTTACTCAAAAAGTAGTAAGAAAAAACAACTAATTAAACTAAAAATCAAATTATGAAAACAACAAAATTACTATTAATCCTTTTCTTATTTACAAGTCTTATTTATGGACAAGAAAATAAGAGTAAAAAGGTAGATTGGTCCAAAATGGGGAATAATAAGTCTGCTTCTTTTAAAGAGGTTCAAGATGATTTTTACCAATATTGGGAAGGAAAAACTCCAAAAAAAGGCCAAGGATATAAAATATTTAAACGTTGGGAATACCAAGCTAAAGACCGTGTATATCCATCTGGAAATCTTGACTTATTATCATCTACCTATTCAAATTATTTAGAATGGGAAAAAAACTATACATCAAAACAAAATAATAATTTAAGTAAAGATCAACTTAGTTTAAAATCAACTACTTCAAATTGGACCACTTTAAACGGAACCTCTATACCAACTGGTTACGATTCTGGAACAGGAAGATTAACATTTATTACATTTGATCCAATAGATTCTTCAAAAATGTATGTAGGATCACCAGATGGCGGATTATGGAAAACCACAGATGGTGGTGCTAATTGGACAACAAATACCGATTTTTTAACCATTATTGGCTGTTCGGGATTAGTTATTCATCCTACTAATACTAATTTAATGTATTTAGCTACTGGTGATAGAGAAACTGATAGAAGAAGTATTGGTGTGTTAAAATCAACCGATGGTGGAACAACTTGGTCTACTACAAGTTTAAGTTGGACAGATGATGATAACTATAAAATAACCAAAATTGTAATGGACCCTACAAATCCGTTGATTATGATGGTAACAACCGATGGTGGTGTTTTTAAAACAACCGATGGTTGGGCTACAAACACGCATACAGGTACCTATGATTATTTTTATGACATTGAGTTTAAACCAACAAATTTAGCTACACCTCCATCGCCTACTGCCGTTGTTTATGCTTCATCTACAAATAAAATTTATAAATCTACTGATAATGGTACTACATGGACTGCCGCTACTGGATTACCAACTAGTGATGTAAGTAGAATTGAATTGGCCGTAACAAAACATAATGAATCTAAGGTTTATGCTGTTTTAGGAAACAGTACAAATGGCTTAAAAGGAGTTTATATATCAACAGATAGCGGAGCTAGTTTTTCGTTAAAGTATAATTCAATAAACCTTTTACATGCCGATGCCACTCCACCATCAAGCCCAACACCTGGATGGAATGGTGGACAAGCAAGCCATGACTTAGCAATTGCGGTATCTCCAATAAATCAAGACTTAATTACAATTGGAGGTATTAATCAATGGCAATCAACAGATGGAGGAACAAATTGGTCTAGAATTACGTATTGGTTAGGTTTAAACCCTGCTTATCCTACCTATGTTTATGATACGAAACCATATATACATGCAGATATACAATATATTGCATATTCTCCACATGACGATACAACATTGTATAGCACTTGTGATGGAGGAATTTCAAAAGGAATATTAGATGGACAATCTACTTGGGAAGATATTTCTAATAACATTGCTGTTGGGCAACAAACAAGCATTTCATTATCTGCAACTGATCAAAATTTATTTTTTACTGGATTGCAAGATATAGGATCTTTAATTTCAACCTCTCCTGGATCTTGGTCCGTACTTGGTGGAGGTGATGGTGAAGATGGTTTTATAGACCGAACAAATAATAATATTAAAATATATTCTACAGTTAATGGTGAATTTTCACGAAACAAAAATGGTGTTGTATCTGGCTATACTAAACTAAATTCTGAATGGTTTACCCCTATACATCAAGATCCAACAGATGCAAATTTAGTATATGTTGGAGGAAGACCTGCTTTATATAAAAGTACAAATATGTTATCTAATCCAGATTATGTAGATCCAACTTGGACTGCGCTTGGTACACCTAATGCAGGTAAAAATATTTTGCGTTTTGAAATTGCTCCAAGCAATAATCATATTATATATGCTATAACAGATAATATGATTTCAAAAAGTATAAACTCTGGTGTTAATTGGACTAATGTTACCGGAACCTTACCTGTTGCCAATGCTAAATTAAAAAACTTAGCAATTTCTAATACAGACCCTTTAAAAGTATGGGTAGTTTTTTCTGGTTATAATGCAACTACTAAAGTATTTAAAACAACTGACGGTGGAACTACATGGGTAAATTTAAATTCAGACACACTCCCTAATTTACCAATAAATACAATAGTACATGTTAAAAATAGTACTAATGATGCTGTTTATTTAGGAGCTGATATTGGAGTTTATTATATTGATAATTCACAAAGCTCATGGACACAATATGCTACAGATTTACCTAAAAATTCAGTTCAAGATTTAGAAATTTTTTACACATCAACTGCAACTGGAAAATTAAGAGCAGCAACTTATGGAAGAGGCACTTGGCAAGCTGATATTAATTTTTCTACTTTAGGAATAGGAGAAATTCATGTTCCAATTTCTGATATTTTAACTTTATATCCAAACCCAGTTACTAACGGTAGTTTAAATATAAAACTAAAAGATGCATCTGCTAAATACGATTATATTATATATAATATTGCTGGTAGTAAAATTACAAATGGAAAATTAGAGAATATAGACAATATAATTCCTTTAAACAATGCTGTTAATGGCTTGTATATTATAAAATTAATAAACGGAAATAAAGTTTCCACTCAAAAATTCTTGATTAAAAATTAACTATAATAGTCCCCACAACATAATTAAAAAAGGGCTGTTCTCAATTGAGAACAGCCCTTTTTTAATTATAATTATATTATTATTGTAACCAAGAATTTAACATCCAAATTGTTTTTTCTTGCTCAGCAATAAAATCGCTCATCATAGAGTTTGTTCCTTCATCATTTGCTTCTCCAGACTCTTCTAAAATTAAACGCTCAATTTTTAATAATTCTGTTAAAGAATTTACCACCAAAGCAACTCCTTCAGTATCCTTAGAAATATTTTTTCCAACAGGAACCTTTGCTAATTTAGAGTAATCTTCAAAAGTATGTAAAGGATGCCCTCCTAATGTAAGAATTCTTTCAGCAATCATATCAATTTTTTCTTGAGAATCAGTATAAAATTCTTCAAACTTTACGTGTAATTCAAAAAAAGATTTTCCTTTAATATTCCAATGCAACCCTCTTAAACTCTGATAATAGACTTGAAAATTTGCAAGTAAATCATTTAAACTAATTGTTAATTTTTCGGTTTCACTTTTGTTTAAACCAATAATTGTTGTATTCATATTTAATAATTTTAATTTCTTACACAAATATCAACAATAAAATTTAGTAATTATGATAACATTTATTGATTGTTTTAATATCTTTATCAAAAATATTTATATCAATGACAATTACACAATTAAAGTATGTTTTAGCTGTTGCAGAATACCAAAATTTCACAATTGCATCGGAACATTGCTATGTTACACAGCCAACTTTAAGTATGCAAATTCAAAAATTAGAAGACGAATTAGATACTCAAATTTTTAATAGAAATAAAAAGCCAATTCAATTAACCGAAGTTGGTGCTAAAATAGTAGAACAAGCAAAAATAATTGTTGATGAAAGCAATAGAATTACAGATATTGTAGACCAGCAAAAAGGATTTATTGGTGGTGATTTTAAATTAGGAATTATTCCTACCGTAATGCCAACACTTTTACCATTATTTTTAAAAACATTTATAAAAAAATATCCAAAAGTTAATTTAAAAATTGAAGAATTAACTACTGAAGAAATTGTTAAAAAAATTACCGATGGTCATATTGATATAGCTATTGCTGCAACACCTCTTGAAAATGAAGCAATAAAGGAACGCGTTTTATATTATGAACCATTTATAGCTTTTATTCCAGAAGAACATCGTCTTTTTCCAAATAAAACTGTTGATATTGAAAATTTAAATATTGATGATATTTTATTACTTGAAGATGGGCACTGCTTTAAAGAAAACATTATTAATTTATGCAGTACTTTAGGAAATAAAAGGCAACATTTTCAATTGCAAAGTGGAAGTTTTGATACGTTAATTAAACTTTCTAAGGAAGGGTTAGGAATGACTTTGTTACCTTATTTACAAACTTTAGATATTAACGACAAGGATAAAATATATTTAAAAGAATTTAAGCAACCAGTTCCTGCAAGAGAAGTGAGTTTAATTTATCATAAATCACAATTAAAAATTCATATGATAGATTCTTTAAAAGGTGTAATAGATAGCGTTATTAGAGGCGTTATTGCTTTTAACGATGTAAAAATAATAAGTCCACTACAAAAAAAAGGAGCCTAAAGGCTCCTTTTTGTATTTTCAACTAAAGCTAAACAACTATACAATTCCGGTTTATTGGATGTAAAATCTTTTAGCCAAAAGAATAATTCTTTTATCTCATAGGGTAATAATCTGTTAACTGCTTTTTCTAATTCTTTGTTAAACAATTCTGTGTTAAAGCTAACTTTTTCAAGTACCGCTTTGGTGTACTCAAACATTGCTCTTGCCATAAATTATAAAAATTTTAGAGTATTGTCTTTAGAACGTAATACTAGGGTTATTATTGTATAAATTTAGATAAAAATTTAACTAACTCCTAAAAAACAATCACAAAAAAAACCTAAATTCTTATAACGAATTAATTTTTTCTAATAAAGATGTAGCTGCTGATTCAAACTCTACATTAATTGCTTTAAAATGAGCTTTTTTATCTGCTATATTTTTTTTGTTTACTTTTTCAATTAAAGCATCAAAAGTAGTAATAGCTTCATCAATAATTGCCTCAGCATTTTTAGTATCCACTTTTGGGTTTAATAATTCCCACACATAACACTCTTCAATAATATCGCCTAAAACGTAATTAATATCTTTCTTTAAATTCTTAACACTTGCCATAATAATATATTTATATTTTCGGGCAAATTTACAAGAATTTGATTCATTAAATAAATATTTTACTAATAATGTTTGATAATTAAAAAAATATTTTAATTTTGAGAGCATATATATGAAAGCAAATTTAAACATACTAACAAATACAATGCCTGCAATGATCGATTTTAAATCGTCATATGCTGTTGCATGTAATGCGTCCGTGGCTATGTTTAAGCAACAACAGGTATATACCCGTAAAAGCACTTTCTATAATTATTGATAACAAACTATAATAACTATATTTTAAAGGTGCTTTTTTCAAAAAGCACCTTTTTTTTTACAACAAATATTAATTTTTAAAAAACAACCATTATGAAACGATCACAATTCAATCAACAAGTCTATTCCAAAATTGCAATGCTTTGTAATCAATTATTTACAAATAAAAACAGACACATTCCCACACCATTATTAATTCATCACTAAAAAAATACACATATGAAAACTTTAAAAAATATTTATAGCACTCCAGAAAGACACTTCGTAGTTACAGAAAAAGATATAAATAATAAGAACGCCCTTTTACCTCATGTTTTATACAATGAGATGGAAGATTTTGTAAAAAGTATTATTACAAACCAAGCAAACATAACGTTCTCACTTCCTGAATTATACAAATTACAACTTTTAAAAAATGCCTTTTTAAATGATAAATTGCTTATAAAATCTCAAATTATTAAATATGATAATTCTGAACTTCATGTTTTAGCCACCGTTAATAAAACATCAGAATTAAATGAAACTATTTGTAAAGCAGTGTTTAAATTCCCTTTAAATTTAGCTATTTCAAATGCATCATAAAAAAGTATAACTATAAGGTTATCTTTTTGGTAACCTTATAGTTCTTTTATTTTTTTTAACGCATTTACAATATGTTTTTCAGCGCCAAACTGATTGTTAAAAATATACCTAACAATTCCATTTTTATCAATAACATAGGTTACTCTACCTGGTAAAAATATCATACTTTTTGGCACACCAAAAAGACCTCTAACTTTATTATCAATATCTGCTAATAACAAAAAAGGTAAGTTATATTTTTCTTCAAATTTTTTATGAGATGCGACACTATCACTACTAATTCCAATAACTTTTACATCTAAATCTGTAAAACTTTCATATTCATCTCTAAATTTACAAGCTTCTTTTGTACACGCTGGAGTATTATTTTTTGGATAAAAATAAATAACCATTTTACTACCAAGTTCACTTTCTAAATTAAAAGTTTTTCCATTTTGGTCTTGCAATATAAAATTAGGGACTTTATCTCCTACTTCAATTATATTCATTTCATTATTTTTTCTTAAGAACAACAAAAACAATAAACCAATTACTGCTATTATTGCAAAAAATATTTTCTTCATTAATTTATTTTTAACAAATATGAAATAAAAATATGGATTTATGTAGTTTTGTAAACTTAAATACTGTATATATAAGTTAAAAGTATTTAATTACATTAATTTTAAATTAAAGAATCCTATTGAAATCATTTATTGAAAATTTACCAAAAGCTGAATTGCATTTACATATTGAAGGTTCTCTAGAACCTGAATTATTATTTAAAATAGCGCAAAGAAATAATATTAAAATTCCTTTTAATACAGTTGAAGAATTATCTGCAGCATACAAATTTAATAACCTGCAAGATTTTTTAGATATCTATTACCAAGGAGCAGCAGTATTAATTTACGAACAAGATTTTTACGAATTAACTTACAATTATTTAGAAAAATGTGCTGAGCAAAATGTTAGACATACAGAAATTATGTTCGACCCTCAAAC
>NZ_JBFHHX010000072.1:0-17001 GCF_041596795.1 Lutibacter sp. | reverse complement strand
CCTAATTGCGTTGGTTTTCCATTAATGGTAACTTTTCCATCAACAATTAGTTTTTCAGCCTCTCTACGTGAGCAAATTCCGGTGCTACTAATGTACTTATTTAAATTGGTTGAGTTTTGGTTTGTATTTTCCACAGATATCTATTTACCGTCGCAATTTACTAAATAAACGGTATTTTAATGTGTATTTGTTAAAATCCATTTGTTTTTAAAACAAGAACTTGCTTTTTAAATTCTAAACTAGATTAACTAAACAGTTGAAGTTTTATAAATAAAAGCTAAAAAGTATAAATTGATATACATCATTTTGTAAATTTTTATTAATGGTTAATTTTATTAAATAAAACCATAAAAGATGAAAAATTTAGGATTATTAATAGGGTTATTTTTTCTGACAATGGCTTGTTCGTCAACCAAATTTATTGATAGTTGGAGAAATAAAGAAGTACAAGAATTTAAACCAACCAAGCTCTTAATTATTGGAATGACCGATAATTTAACTGCGAGAAACTATTTTGAGGAAGAATTATCTGAAGCTTTTATTAAAAGAGGAATAAATGCTCAACAAAGTATAAATGTTTTTAATGGAACGTTTACAAATGGTAAAAAATCGGAATTAGAAATTGATGAAATGATAGCGAATCTTTCTAAAGAAGGCTTTGATGCAGTTATTATTACAGCAATAAAAGGCGTAGAAGAAAAGGAGAATGTTTTAGATAATTATAGATATGTTAATTATAGATGGGCAAAATTAGGAAGGTATTATTACAAATTTCAAGATATTTATTATACACCAAACTATTATGAAACCTATAAAGTATATCATATAGAAACTTCTGTTTATAATATAAATTCAGACGAAGATAAATCGTTGGTTTGGGTTGGTGCATTAGATATTGTAAATCCACAAAAAATAGCATCAGCAATAAAAGGATATAACAAAAAAATTATTCGTCAATTTGAAAAGGAAAATTTAATTCCAACACCGTAAGTTAATAGTTTTCTTCTCTAAAACTTAAAAGAGGAATATTTATATAAGATTCAAATTTTTTAACCAAATCACCGTGTAAAAAATCATTTAAAAAACCTACTTTTTTACGTTCAAGCATTGCTATAATATGAGCGTTATTTTCTTCTATATATTCGTGTAATGTGTTTAAAATATCATCTGAAAAAAGTAATTTAAATTTTAATTTTTTATATGTAACCTTTTGGTTTACAAGCTCTTTAAACCATTCCATTTCGTCAAATGCCTTGTTGTTATTTTCATTAGCAATATGTACAACTTTAATAGTACTATTTAATTTTTCGGCTAATTGGGCTAATTCTTTAATAGCAAAAATATCTTCTTTTTCAAAGTCTGTAGCGTAAACAAATGTTTTAAAATTATATTCTTCAAACTCATTAGGGATTGCTAATACTGGACAAATGGCTTTTTCAATTAGTTTTTTGGTAGTGGTTCCAATAAAAAAGTCTTTAAATTTATTAATACCTTTCATTCCAACAATAATTAAAAATGCATTTAATAATTGTGCTTTTTTATTAATTTGATCTACAACAGATACACCTTCAATAGCTTTTATTTTACAATTGGTTTTTTCAAAATCTTGAAGTAGATGTTGTTTACAAAACAATTCTAATTCAGCTGTTTTTTTTGCTGTTATTTCTTTATCTGTTAAAAAGTTTGGTTCTTTAATACTAGCGGCAAAAGTTGAATAGTTATAAATATTAATTACAAAAAGTGAAGTATTGGTTTTTTTGCACAATTCGGCAGCATATTTTAATGCAAAAATAGCGCTGGTTGAAAAATCTACGGCACATAAAATAGTTTTCATAATTTCTGGTATTAGATTTAGCTAATACTAAAAATATTCATTTTTAATGAATTTTTTAATGATATGTATCAAGTAAAAGCAGTATAAAATTGATAGTAATCATTTCTAAAAATGCCATCCTACTTTAATTTTACTATAGGGAATTTAGAAATTTTTCTCGTAAAATTTATTGTTATGAGCACTTTTAGATACAGACCAAATGGAACATACATTTTTGATGCAAATTGGCAAGATTTGTATGTGTTAACAGAACATTGGAAATCTGATTTGTTATTTTATAAAGATGACTTACGATTTTTAAATAATTTAATTAATAAATATATTATTTGGGTATCCAAAAAAGAAAACATTAAACAAGTAAAAAAAATTGAAATAAGTTTAGATAAAACTGAAAAAATATGTGAAGAATTGTTAGAAAAAGTAAAATTACATTTAAGTCATTTAGCTGGTTTAATAGATAATCCGTTTAAATACGATTCACATACATTTAGAACTGAACATCAAATATTGGAAGATAAATTAGCTGATTTTGTAAAGTTGTTTCGTAAAACTAGAAAAGAAACTTTTAAAGTATCAGAGCATATAATTGAATCTGAACAGTTAACAAATTGAAAATTAATTATTCATAATCCTTATTTGTATAATTCTTACATATTTAGAAAAACGCACACCAAATAGAAATAGCGTTGGCAGAGTTTATAATAAATTAAAAGTTTTCTCAATGGCTTATTAGGATATAAAAAGTAAAGAATTTGCATAAATTTTGCAGATAAATTTAGCTGGTAGTAAAAACGAGAATTAGCAAATTCTAAAATTTTATCACGTTTTAAAAAGGTGAAGAAATGAATAGGTTTAAATTTAATTTTGTTGTTTTTATACTGCAATTAACTTGTGTAATAGCTTTTCCGCAAGATAGTTTGGTACTTAATTTAAATAATGCCATAAAAATGGCCTTGCAAAATAACACAGAAGTAGTTAAAACCAACTATCAATTAAAATCTGCTGAATTCTCTTTAAAAGAAGCAAAAGGAAATTTTTTACCTAAAGTTTCTTTTAGTGCACTCTACAACAGAAATATAGATAAGCAAGTGCTTTTTTTTTCTGAAACTAATGCAACAATTAAGTTAGGCTCAGATAATTTTTATTCAAGTTCGTTAGATTTTTCAATGCCCATTTATTCATCTCAAAATATAAAAAACAGAGATGTAAACGTTGCCCAAATAAATTTGCAGAAAGAAGTAAAAAGCGGAATTGAACAGCGTATTGTAACAAATACAAAACTCACATATTTTAACTATTTAATAGCTTTAGAAGTAGTAAAAGTACAGCAAAGTCAACTACAAAATGTAATGCAAATTTTAGTTGATATTAAAAAAAGAGTAGAAAAAGGAACATTAATTAAATACGATTTAACTGCAGCACAAGTTCAGGTAGCAATTGCAAAAAATAATTTATTAGAAGCCGAAAGCAACGTGTTACCAGCAGCCAATATGTTTAAAAAAAGTATTGGTTTAACCAATGTAGATAACGTAAAACTTATAGAACCAATAGATGATTTAGATGCAACAATTTTGTTGGAAGATGCTGAAAAACAATTGCTTTTAAATAACAGCCAATTAAAACAGTTGGCGTTAAATGTTGGTTTAAATAATCAAAAAATTCAATTAATTAAATCTAATTATTATCCAACAATTAGTGCTGTTGGTAACTATAATTTTCAATCTCAGGCAAACAATTTTAAAGTGTTTAATTATAATTGGGTACACACAAGTCTTGTTGGTTTACAATTTCAATATGTTTTATTTAATGGTACAATTACTAAAAATAAAGTGCAGCAAGCAATAATTGACAAAAAAATTGCGGAAGAAGATTTAAAATTCGCCTCTGAAGATTTTAAAATGCAATTAAAAGAAATGGAATCTTTAATAGAATTTTCAAAGAAAAAAGTTTTGGTACAGCGTGAAAATTTAGATTTAACAAAAGAAGCTTTTCAACTAGCCAAAAAACGATATCAGTTAGGAGTTTCAACTTTTTTGGAAGTTTCTAATGCAGAATTACTTTTTACACAAGCTAAATTAAATTGGTTAAAAGCAATTTTAAATTATAAATCGGCTTATTATAATTATCAAATGTTAATAGGTAAAGAAATTAAATTATGAAAAAAAACCGTTGGATTATTGTAGGAATTTTAATGGTGTCAATAGCAACTTATTTTGGAGTAAAATCAACTATAAATTCTAAAAAAATTGATTTTACGTTTACGCAAATTGAAAAAGGATCTATTGATGCTGTTGTATCTAGCACAGGTAAACTAAAGGCAATTAACACCGTTGAAATTGGAACACAAATATCTGGAACTATTAAAAAAATTTATGTTGATTATAATGATCAGGTTAAAAAAGGTCAGTTGTTAGCAGAAATGGATTTAAAATTATTAGAAACTAATTTGGTAAGTGCACTGGCAAATTTAGCTGTTAATGAAGCGAGATTAGACCAAGCAAAAGATGATTTTTTAAGAAATACAGAATTGTTTAAAGAAGAAGTAATACCAGAAAAAGAGTTTTTAAATTCTAAATACAATTATCAACAAACTAAAAGCGCCAAAGAAGCATCATTGGCAGCAGTAAATAACATAAAAGTTAGTATGGGTTATGCACATATTACATCGCCAATTAGCGGAACGGTTACAGAGCGTAGCGTTGAAGAAGGACAAACAGTTGCAGCAGCATTCTCTACACCTAGAATGTTTATTGTTGCCGAAGATTTATCGAAAATGCAAATTTTGGCAGATGTAGATGAAAGTGATATAGGTTATATAAAAACTGGTATAGATGTTCGGTTTACAGTACAAACTTTCCCTGAAAAATATTTTTATGGTAAAGTAAGTCAAATTAGGTTACAACCAATTGAAATTAATAATGTTGTTAATTATCAGGTGGTTATAGATGTTGAGAACAAGGAAGGATTGCTTTTACCAGGTATGACAACTTCTATAGAATTTATTTTAAAAACAGCTAAAAATGTGCTTTTAATAAATAATTCAGCATTTAGGTTTAAACCAAATGAATATATGTTAAAAGAAGTGAAACCAATATTGAAAAAAAATGCGGAAAAATATTTTCCAGATTCTACACGCGTAAAACTGTTAAAATTAATTGAAAATGAAGCGCTATACACTCCAGATAATTATAAGAAGGAATTTCCTAAAAATATTGAAGGGGTATTTTATAAAAACTCTAAATCTAAAATAGATTTTAAATTTATAGAAATTGGTGTAAAAACCGGGTTACAATCAGAAATTAAACGGTGGATTGATGGCGTTGAATTATCAGAAAATACAGAAATAATAAATGGAATTAAATCAGAATAATAACTAAAATGAACGTAAAAAAAGTTATAGAAACTAAAAAGTTAAGTCGTGTTTTTAAAAACGGAGAAATAGAAGTACGTGCTTTAACAGCTATTGATTTGGAAATTTTAGAAGGAGAATTTGTGGCTATTATGGGCGCATCAGGTTCAGGAAAATCTACATTATTAAATATTTTAGGGTGTTTGGATAAAGCATCATCAGGAGATTATTATTTAGATGGAGTTCACGTGAATAAGTTAAATAAAAATCAATTGGCAGATATAAGGAATGGTAAAATTGGCTTTATTTTTCAAAGTTATAATTTATTGTCTAGAACCACAGCACTAGATAATGTTGGCTTGCCTTTAGTTTATGATAGAACCGGACGATTTAAAAACCCTACAGAAATTGCAATTAAAGCCTTAAAACAAGTTGGTTTAGGAGATAGAATGTATCATAAAACAAATCAACTTTCTGGAGGTCAGCAACAACGCGTTGCTATTGCCAGAGCGTTGGTAAATGATCCTGCACTAATACTTTCAGATGAAGCAACTGGTAATTTAGATAGCAAATCTAGTATTGATGTGGCCGATTTATTTGTGCAGTTAAATAACAAAGGAAAAACTATTGTTATGATTACTCATGAGCCAGAAATTGCGCAGTTTTCTAAACGAATTATTTATTTAAGAGATGGAAAAATTTTAACCGATGAAATAGTTAAAAACAGAAGCACAAAAGAAAGTGCGCTACAAGATTTAGAAATTTCAGCTTAAAAGCATAAAAATGTTACAATTATTTAAAACATTTAAAGTAGCCTTTCAGGCAATTAATAAAAACAGAACTAGAAGTTTACTAACTGTTCTTGGAATTATTATTGGAGTTGGCGCTGTAATTATGACTATTTCTGCAGGAGAAGGAGCAACCAAACAAATACAAGATCAAATATCGGGTTTAGGAACCAATTTATTAATGATTTATACCAAAACTGAGCATAGAGGAGGTGCACACGTAAGAATGGGAAAACCTATTGATAAAAGAGATTTAGAAATATTACAAAAAAATTCAGTTTGGCTTACAAAAATATCTCCTTTAGTAGTGGATGCTATTCAGGCAATTGGACCAAAAGGCTATAAATCAACGGCAATTTATGGCGTATCACATGAGTATTTTGAAATTATGAGCCGAGAATTGTATTTAGGCGAAGTTTTTAAAGAAGATGATGTTAAAGCAGGTAAAAAAATTTGTGTTATTGGAGAAACCATTCGAGAAAAACTTTTTTTAGAAAGTGATCCAATAGGTAGGCAAATTAGAATAAATAAAATTCCTTTTACAGTAATTGGTTTGTTGAAAGAAGAAGGTCAAGGCACAATGGGCCAAGATCAAGATGATATTTTAATTGCTCCTTATACAACAGTTCAAAACAGATTAAAAGGCACCCAAAGTGGTTACGAAATGATTATGGCAAGTGCCATAAGTGAAAATCATATAGCTGATGCTAAAATTGAAGCAACTGAATTAATTAGAGAATCGCATAGAATTTTAGATGGCGATGAAAATGATTTTGATATTACTACACAAATTGAATTACAACAAATTACAGGAAATATAACAGGAATACTTACCATTTTATTGGGTTCAATAGCAAGTATTTCATTATTAGTTGGCGGAATTGGAATTATGAATATTATGCTGGTTTCAGTTACGGAAAGAACTAGAGAAATTGGAACAAGATTAGCTATTGGGGCAAGAGAAAGCGATATTTTAACTCAGTTTTTAATAGAAGCTGTTGTACTAAGTTTGGTTGGAGGAGTTTTAGGGGTTTTAGTAGGTATTGTTGGAAATCATATTATTTATAAACTCACAAACTTTTTTATACCAACAGCAATGTACTCAATACTTATTGGTTTCGGATTTTCAGCAATAGTTGGAATTGCATTTGGATACTTTCCAGCCAGAAAGGCTGCAAAATTAAACCCAATTGATGCATTAAGGTATGAATAAATAAAAAAATAAACACTAAAATTATGGGAGAAATAGCAACATCAGTCAGACAAATTACCTTTTACTATAATTCAAATTCTATAAGAGCAAAAAAAGCATTTGCGTATATACAAGCTCAAGGCCTGCCAATTTTAGAAATTGATATTTTAAAAACAAAATTAACCGGAACTCAAATCGCAGAAATTGCAGATAAATTACATATGGAAATAAAGGATTTAGTAAATCTTGAGCATCCATCGTATCATTCAGAATGTAGGTATCATAATTTTTCTGATAACGATTGGATTAAAATGATACAACATAATCCTCAAATTTTAAAGCAACCAATAGTAATTAAAGGAGATAAAATTATTTTAGTTGAAACCCCTTCAGATGTAAATAAAATTTAATGATTGATAACAATCATTTCAAATTATAGGATTGCTATGTAATTTTAATAAAGGTAAAATTATAGCATGATATTTATTTAATAACTTAAAAAAAATAAAAATGATAACCGATTATTGTAAATATGAAAATGATATTCAAAAATTACTGGAACAATTGGAATACGCTATACCGTATACAATGACAGGTTTAAAAAAGCTTCAAAAAGTTTGTATTTCTTCAAGAGTTCTATCAAATAAAACTAAAGAATTAATTGCATTAGGAATTTCAATTTCAAGTGGTTGTAAAGAAGCAATTGCAATTCAAATTGAAAATGCACTAAAGGCAGGAGCTTCATCTGAAGAAATTTATGAAACTATGAGTGTTGCTATTTTAATGGGAGGAAAGCAAGCTATGTTTTATGGCTGTGAAGCATTAGAGGCATTAAATCAGTTTATAGTTTTAGAAAAATAACAGCGAATTGGAGTTGCAGTTATATTAATATTTAAAATTTTATAGTATGAAAACTTTAAAAATTATAGCGGTAATGTTTTTGTTGATATTAACATCTTGCGTAAGTCAAAAAAAATATGCCACTTTACAAACACAATTAACTAATTCTCAAAATGAATTAAAAAATTGTACAAATGAACAATTAATTTTGGAAACAAATTTAGCTAATGAGAAGAGTAAAATTGAGAAATTAGAAAGTCAGATGGATTATTTTAAAAGTACCAATACAAATTTATTAGATCGTTTGTCAGATCTTTCAGTGGTAAGCAAATCAGGTGCAGAAAGTATTAAAAAATCGTTAGAAGCTTTAAATGAACAAAACCGATACATAAAAAATTTAACAACTTCAATGCAAAAAAAAGATTCACTTAACCTTGTTTTAGTGATGAATTTAAAAAGATCTTTGGATAATTTTGATGATGAAGATATATCTATTGAAGTAAAAAAAGGAGTAGTATATGTTTCAATTTCTGATAAAATGTTGTTTAAATCTGGAAGTTACACTATTGGTGCTAGAGCTAAAGAAGTTATTGGAAAAATAGCTAAAATAATAAATGATCATAATGAATTAGATATATTAATTGAAGGGCACACAGATAATGTTCCTATTTTAACTGATTGTATGCTAGATAATTGGGATTTAAGTGTTAAAAGAGCCACATCAATTGTTAGATTAATGCAAACTGAATTTGGAGTTAAACCAGAAAGAATGACAGCGGGAGGAAGATCTGAATTTATTCCAAAAGAAACCAATGAAACAAGTGCAGGAAGAGCAATAAATAGACGAACTGAAATTATTATTTTACCAAAACTAGATCAATTTTTTAATTTATTATCTCCTCCAACAAATAATTAAGTAGCTAAAAAAGGGTACAAATCAACTATTTTAAAAAATAAAAAATCTCAATTAGTAATCTTCTTAATTGAGATTTTCTATTATAAATTATAATATATTTTAATAGATAGTATTTAATTTTAAAATTGAATAAATTACGTTACATTAAAGTTTAAATTTGTGCCTTACATTTTGTAAGGTAACTATTAAAGAGAAAACAAATTATGAAAAGACTGGTTAATTATTTTTTACAAGGATTATTATACATTGCTCCAATGAGTATTACTGCATATATAGTGTATTCATTATTTACTTTTATGGATGGATTATTACAAGAGCAGTTAATAAAATTCTTTGGAATTGAAATTCCTGGTTTAGGGGTTTTAACTTTAGTTGTGTTCTTAATTTTTATTGGATTTATTGGTAGAACTTTTATTGCAGATCCATTAAAAGTTTTATTTAAAAAAATAGTAGAAAGTATTCCCCTTTTAAATTTTGTATATACCGCTTTTAATGATTTGTTTAAGGCGTTTGTTGGTAAAGAAAAAAAGTTCAATCAACCTGTGTTGGTGAAAGTGAATTTAAATTCCGATTTAGAAAAGTTAGGTTTTATAACTGAAGAAAATTTAGAAATGTTAGGAGAGAAAAATAAAGTAGCAGTTTATTTTCCTCATTCTTATAATTTTTCTGGAGAACTATTTATTGTGCCAAAAGAAAACATAAAACCAATAGCCATGAACTCTAGTGATATTATGAAATTTGTTGTGTCTGCAGGGTTAACAGGTTGGGAAAAAAAGTAAAAATTTAATTATTTAAATTTTTTTGGAACTTGCATATTATCATCCATTTCTTTTTTTAGGTCTATTGCCTGTATATAGATAGACATTTTACTTCTAATAAAATATAAAAGTCCCATTACAATAGCTGCAATAGGCACAGTATAAATAAACTCTACTTCATCAACATATTGTACGCTATCATTAATTACAGTTATTAGTTGGAATAAATATACAGTAATTGGTATTAATATTACATGTACCCACCAATGCTTACATGTTAAAAACCAAATAAGAAAAAGAAATAGAGGAACAAATTTTGAAAAGAACCAGTAAGTAAAAGTATAAAAATCGACAAAATATCCCGAGTTAATAACTCCAAATAAAGTATCATATGATTTTATTCCTTGAGTCATATTTTTATTTATAAATAATAAATATGGAGAAATTAATATTAGCAGAGCTATAATACTACCTACAAATAAAGATTTTTTTCTAAGGTTAAGCATTAAAAAATGGTTAGGGGTTAATCAATCCAAATATACTAAAAAAGTTAATATAAACACAAAAACCACAATAAAATATTGTGGTGTTTAATTATTATAAAAAATATAAATTATTAAGCTTGACTAGGTAATTGTATATCTTTTCTAACTGCGGTATCATCAGTTGAAGTAGCGCTTAATACTGTTACGGCAACAAATGCAGTTACCATAAGTAATCCGAAAATTAACTTTAATTTTTTCATTTTTAGTAAGAATTAAATGATTAGTAAGAGTATCAAATATAAACCTTATCTTATAAAAATGCAATAGAATTCCGTTTATTTTTTAAAATTTTTAAAAAATAAATATACGGAAAGTTATTTTTCTTTATTTTTCAATAGTTGCGTAGCTATTATTACTTTAAAAAAACTTTCAAATTTTATGAATAAAACTTCTATTTTGGAGAATTTTAAAAGCATGTTTCATTTTTTTTTAGCATAAAATCGGGTAATTTTATCTTAAAAATAATTTATTACAAATTCTCTCCGTAAAAACTTGTAAAACAGGGACGCTCTTATGCAGCAAATGTATGTAAAGATATTTATTTAACCAAATAAATTAAAGCTAAAAACGTTTTAATTGCTTTTTATTGTTAAAAACGTGTATTTTATTAGTAAAAACTATCCGTTTGTTTTGTTTTTAGCATTTAACATTGTTAGCTATTTTAATTTAGAACAAATTAAAATAGTTAAATTATTGTTTATATCAGTAGTAAAAAATAAGTATTGATCACCTCCATCTTTTAATCCTGTTTTTTTTCTAATTTGCTCTACGGTTTCTGGAAAGTTTCTAGTGGTAATATTTGCCTTTTTTGTTGGAATTAATTTTTTAAGCAATTTTTTATCATAAGGAATACAGTTTTCAATTTTAAAACTTCTTCCAGGAAAATCAATTTGCTGGTCAGAAGTATATAAGTGTGAATTAGGATGTAATTTATCAATAGTTAATTGTTCAGCTATTTGTGAAAAACCACCGGCTTTTAATATGGATGAATTAGGCTCGTAAATATAATTTTTAGCAACTGAATAGGTTGGGTTACCATTTGCGCCGTAAATAAAACTAAATTGCTGATTGCTGTTTCTATTAAAATTAATTGTTTTTATTGAAATTGGTTGGGTATAATTTTTTTCTAAAATAAATAGAAGTTCTTTTACCTCATTATCTATGGCAACTACGTGAACTTCTTTTACAAATTTTAATTCGTTAATGGCACTTGTAATGTCTAAAATAGGAGAGGTTTTAACCAAAATATTGTTTGTTTTAGAAAACAATAGTGTTAAGTTATTTGGTATATCTGGCAAACAATCTCCTAATAAAAATACTTTTCCTTTAGCATCGTTTCTTCTAGATGGATCTGTATAAATCCAATCGTATATTGTATTGTCTTCTTTTAAAAGTTGTAAACCGTCAATATTAATAGTTTTAATATTTGTAACTTTTAATTGTAGATAATTATGAGTTACTATCTCAGATAATTGGTTATTTATTTCACAATGTGTTACGTGGTTAACATTTTGTGAAAAATAATAAGCGTCTACTCCAAAACCTCCTGTGATGTCGATTATTGAATTACCTGAAACTAAATTTGCTTTGTAGTTTGCTGTTATTTCTGATGAGGTTTGCTCAATATTTAATTTATTTGGATAATAAATATTTTTATTTGAAAACCAGGTTGGTAATTTGCTCTCACATTTATTTTTTGATACTATTTGTTCAGCAATTTCTTGAATTGTAACATTTTTAAAAGGGCTACCTTTTAAAATTAATTTAGTTATTATTGTTTTTAAATTAGAATTGATAAAATCCTGTATTTCTGTATTTAAAATAGTATAATTCAAAATGTTAATTGCTTAATTCTACAAGTTTTGTAATGGTGTTCCAGTTTCTGGAAGTGCCCTTTGTTTTAAGTTTTGATTCAATAACGTTTAGAGTAAATTTAGAACGTCCTACACCATTTGGGAAATAAGAAAATATGGTGTTTCCTTTAACAATTACTTCTTCTTTGTTTGTACAATAGTTATTGAGTAAAGGAATGCCTTCTTTACTAGGTAATTGATCTAAAACTGTTACGTGTAATTTTTTGATATTAATACCATCTCTTTTTAAAAATATGTTTGATGAAAAAATGGCGTTAATTTCTTGTTTGGTTAAAACTATTACAAATACTTTATAATTGTATTTTTCTTTAATTCCTTCGGTAATTTTAGTTATAATTTCCATTTTATTTAAAATTGCACTTTTAAAAATAATATTACCACTTTGTATATAGGTAATTACATTTTCAAATCCTAAGCAAATAAATAAATCCTTAAGGTCAACCATTTTTATAATATGTTGTCCAGACACATTTATTCCTCTTAAAAGCGCAATATATGTGTTCATAAACTATAAATTCTTAGTTAGTGATTTTACAATTTTATTATTAGCTAAAAATGCTTTTAAAATTACTTTTAAAGCTGTGTAGGTTGGTATAGCCACAATCATTCCTGTTACACCAAATAATACGCCAGCAATCATAATTACTAAAAATATTTCTAACGGATGCGATTTAACACTGTTTGAAAATATTAAAGGTTGACTTAAAAAATTATCAATTAACTGAGCAATAACATACCCAATCATTACATATATGGTTGTTGGTAAAATTACTGTTTGAAAGTCTTCGCCTAAATTACTACTCATTGTTAAAAATAACATTAAAATACCTCCAATAAGCGGACCGATATAAGGAATTAAATTTAACAAAGCACATAAAAATGCTATTACAACAGCGTTTTCTATTCCAAAAATTGCAAGTACAATGGTGTAAATAATAAATATAATAAGTATTTGAAAAACTAAACCAATAAAATATCTAGACAATAAATTATGGATAGTTTTTAATGAGTTTTTAAGTTTGCTTTCACTTTTGTCATTCACTAAAACGTATAAAGACTTTTCCATAATCTCGGTATCTTTCATTAAGAAAAAAGTTATAAAAATTACCGAAAACAATCCAATGCTTAAGTTGCCAACGGTTCCAATTACAGAGTTCAATAGATTTGGAATTGCAGTTATATTTTTAAATAAATCGGCATTTTTAAGTTCATTTAAAATATCAATATTTTGAGCTAAAAAATAATCGTTAATTTGGTTTAATAAATGTGCAATTGTGTACTGTAGTTGCTCCATATTTAATAATGATAAGTTTTCTCCTTGTTTCATTATTAATGGAATAAACATACTTATAAGACCAGATAAAATTGCAATAAAAAAGGACATTGTTGTAATTACCGCTAAAGTATTTGGGAATTTTAAGCGCTGTTTTAAAAATCTAATAATAGGGCTTCCAATTAATGCTATTACAGCTGAAATAGCAATGTAAATTAAAATTGATTGAATTTTGTATAGAAATAACAATAAGAGTCCAATACCTATAATTATAGCTAATGCTTTTAAAATTCCGTTAGTTATGGTATTTGAGGTCATAGTAATTTTTTTTTAAAATCCAATTGCAGTATCATCGCCTCTATAATCTGCGCCACCTTCTAGTTTGCCATTTGGCAATTTTAAAATAGCATCAACTTTACCAATTATAGTGGTGTTTTCTTGTTTAATTTTATATCCTTTTTGGTTTAAATTTTGTATTAATTTCTCATTAAATCCGGTAGGTTCCAAGGTAATTACATCGGGTAACCATTGATGGTGAAACCTTGGCAAATTTACAGCATCTTGCATTCCAAAACCAAATTCATACACATTTAAAATAGTTTGCATTACAGATGTTATAATAGTTGAGCCTCCAGGAGAACCAACAGACATATAAAATTGATTATCTTTTTCAACAATTGTTGGAGTCATAGAACTTAACATTCTCTTTTCTGGAGCAATAGCATTGGCTTCAGCACCTATAAGTCCAAACATATTTGGTGTTCCTGGTTTGGAGCTAAAATCATCCATTTCGTTATTTAAAAAAAAGCCAGCTTCAGAAACATATACTTTAGAGCCGTACGCACCATTTAATGTAGTTGTTGCAGAAATTGAATTTCCAAAAGAATCTACAATAGAATAATGTGTAGTTTCATCACTTTCAACAAAATTAAAATTTCCGTGTGTTATATTTGATGAAAGTGTGGCTTTTTCCCAAGAGAAATCATTCATTCTATTGGTATTGTAAGTTGCTGAAATTAATGTGTCTATTGGGATTTTTACAAAATCTGGATCTCCTAAAAAATAAGACCTATCGGCGTAGGCTCTTCGTTCTGCTTCTGTAATTAGTTGTACAGATTTTAATGAATTATGACCATACGATGCAATATTAAAAGGTTCTATAGCTTTAAGTATTTGAGCCATACAAATTCCACCACTTGATGGTGGCGACATAGAAATTATTTTTAAGTTTTTATAGGTAAATTCAACGGGGTTTCTCCATTGAGCTTCGTATTTTTCTAAATCTTCTTTAGTAATAATTCCTCCTAATTGTTGAACGTAATTCACTAGTAAATCGGCAGTTTTTCCTTGGTAAAATTCGTTTCTGCCGTTATCACGAATTCTTTCTAATGTTTTGGCTAATTGAATGTATTTTATGGTATCATTTGTTTTCCAATCTGCATCCAACAATATTGTTGTATTGTTTGCTTTGCTAAAATTTGGTTTGTAATGCTTAATTCTTTCAGCTTGTTTTTCTGTAACAATAACGCCTTTGTTAGCTAAATCAATAGCAGGTTGAATTAATTCAGAGAATGGTAAACTTCCAAATTTTTCATACACTTTAAACATTCCATCAACAGTTCCAGGAACTCCAATTGCCATTGCTCCAAGTGTACTTTTATTTTCAATAATTTCACCGTTTTCATCTAAATACATATTTTTTGAAGCTGCCAAAGGTGCTTTTTCTCTGTAATCTAATGCGCCAGTTTTTCCATCATTAGTTCTATACACCATAAATCCACCACCACCAATATTTCCAGCAAAGGGATAGGCAACAGCCAAAGCAAATTCTGTTGCAATCATGGCATCAAAAGCATTGCCGCCTTTTTTTAATATGGAAACACCAATTTTTGAAGCTTCTTCTCTGGCAGAGACAACCATAGCATTGTCTACTATAAGTCCTGTGTTTTTTAGTGTTGTAGTTTTAGTTGATTTACATTGGATAAAAATCAACATTACACAAAGGGTTAATAAAATGTTTTTCATTGTTCTAATAAAATAATTGTTTTTTGATTTGTGAATTCTTGTAAGTCATTAAAAAATAGCGTAAAATCTTCTTCAAATTCTAAATAATGAATTTGTAAATCTTCAATAGCCAAATCCATTTGCGAGATTCCTTTAGTTCGTTTGTTCATTCCAGCTAACACACGCGCAATTCCATTTATTGTAGCATAGCTTACTAGCCAATTAAATTCTGTCATATACGGAAGCATATTTTGAGCTCTTAATGGAAGTATTTCGTTGTTTTTCTCTAAAAATTTATAAATATTTTTAGCATACACATTTAATGGTATTTCTGAGTATTTTTTCCAGTTTTTTGCTAAAAAGTGATCATATAAAATATCTATAATTACACCACTATAATGATTGTATCTTTTGTGTAAACGGCGTTTACTTTTTTTTACAATTGGGTGCGTATCTGTGTAATGGTCAATCGCTCGGTGTAATAGAATTCCGGCTTTTATTTCTTTTGGATAATTGTTGTATTTGTTGCCTTTAACAGCATCAGCAATAAAATTGCCGATTAAAATATTTTTATTGCTTTTTGAAAGGTATAAATGCGCCAATATATTCATACAAAAGATTTAAAAACAATGATACAAAAAAATCCGCTAATTGCGGATTTTCAATTTTGTTAATTTTATTAAAACACGTATAAATATTATTGATTTACTTCTTTCCAAACTTTTCTAACATAATCAACATCTTTTTTTATTTTACTTAAAATTTCTTGGGTATTCATTGTTGGTATTCCACCTTTTTCTGCTCCTCCCAAATCATATTCTACGTGTAATGATGCAGGAACTTGAATATTGTGCTTTTTAAGTAAAGAAAAATATGAGTAAAAATCAATCATTCCTTCTCCAATTGGTACATAAGCAATATCCCATTTACCGTTTGTTTTTTCCCATTTAAAATCTTTAACCACTATAGAGTTAATGTTTGGTTTAATTAATTCAAAACCAATTTCCCAATTATTGCCACCTTCAACAGAGGCGTGCATAATATCGTATTGTGAACCTAACTCTTTTGGATTAATATCAGACAATATTTGCTGTAAGTCCCAAATGGCAGAACCAATATAATGTCCATAATGATTTTGATAACCACCACTAATTCCAATTGTTTTGTTAAGCGCTGCTAATGCATTAAATTTTGTTTTTGCATTTGTTAAATTTTCTGCTATGGTAATACTTCTATCGTATTTTAACCAATCTGTTCTATAGCATTCAAATCCTTGTTCTTTTGCAGTTTCCAAAACCAATTGTTGTGTAGCATTGTTTGCAGAAATTACATTTGTTGATATCATTCTTGGAGTTAATCCGTATAATTTCATTAACTCTGTTGCTTTTGGAAGATCTGTTACAACATTTTCAGGAAGCACGTGACCTTTAGGTCTAACAGTTAAATCTACGCCGTCAAATCCTAACTCTTTAGTGGTTTTGCATAGTTCTTTATAATCTAAAAACTGTAAGCATTTTGAAAAAAGATGGATTTCAAGGTTGTTTGTTACTGCCTTTTTAGAAGAAAATAGCGCATTTGAAATTGCATCCATTGGAAATAATAAAGTTCCACTTGCCAAAGTTGTTTGT
>NZ_JBFHHX010000071.1:0-17263 GCF_041596795.1 Lutibacter sp. | reverse complement strand
TAGTACCAACACCTATAGGAAATTTAGAAGATATGACTTTTAGAGCTATTAGAGTTTTAAAAGAAGTTGATTTAATTTTAGCTGAAGATACACGTACAAGTGGAAAATTGTTGAAGCATTTTGAAATCTCTACACATATGCGCAGTCATCATATGCATAATGAGCATAAAACTGTTGCAAACATTGTACAACGTATTAAAAACGGAGATTCAGTGGCTTTAATTTCTGATGCAGGAACACCAGCAATTTCTGATCCTGGTTTTTTATTAACGCGTGCTTGTTTAGAAAACGGTATTGAAATAGAATGCTTGCCTGGTGCCACAGCATTTGTACCAGCTTTAGTAAATAGTGGTTTACCTAATGATAAGTTTGTTTTTGAAGGTTTTTTACCCGTAAAAAAAGGACGTCAAACACGTTTAACTTTTTTAGCCGAAGAAACCAGAACAATGATTTTTTATGAATCGCCTCATAAGTTGGTAAAAACATTGACAAATTTTGTTGAATATTTTGGAGCAGATCGGCCAGTATCTGTTTCGCGCGAATTAACAAAATTATACGAAGAAACTATTAGAGGAACCGTTGCAGAAGTATTGGAGCATTTTACCAAAAAAGACCCAAAAGGAGAGTTTGTTATTGTTTTAGGAGGAAAAAGTTCAAAGTAAATTAGGACTCTTTTGAATCTATCATATTTTCAAAAATAATTCCACCCTTATACATTCCTTTTAAAAAAGGATGAATTTCTTTACCTAAATCGGTTAAGCTATATTCAACTCTTGGTGGAACTTCAGGAAATACTTTTCTGCTTATTAAATTATCTGCTTCTAGCTCTTTTAGCTGTTTGGTAATCATTCGTTCACTAATATCAGGTAAAAGTTTTACCAATTCGTTATATCTTTTATCACCCTGAAAAAGATGTAAAATAATGGTGCTTTTACGTTTTCCCTTTACTACATTAATAAAAGTATCAATTGGACAGTAACTTTTTTTCATTTTTTTTAGCTTCTAAACCTATATTTTATACAATATAGCACAAAATGTTCGTAAGCGCATCATTTGTAAGTTCTTGTGTACTCTAAATTAATGCTCGAAATTTGTGTCAAATTTAATAAAAAAGAAAGAAATCATGATGAATGACAAATTAACCTTTAAGGCATTTAGAGTTGAAGAAGAAAATGAAAAATTTAGCTCAACCATAAAAGAAATGCCTTTTGAAGAATTAGCAGAAGGAGAATTACTAATAAAAGTTAATTATAGTTCTTTAAATTATAAGGATGCTTTATCTGCCAGTGGAAACAAAGGAGTAACAAGAAATTACCCACATACACCAGGAATTGATGCTGTAGGAACTGTAGTTTCAACAACATCAAACAAATTTAAAGTTAATGAAGAAGTTATAGTAACTAGTTATGATTTAGGTATGAACACCAACGGAGGTTTTGCAGAATATGTAAAAGTTCCTGAAAGTTGGGTGGTTAAATTACCTAAAAACTTATCTATGAAAGAAGCTATGATTTTTGGTACAGCTGGTTTAACAGCCGGAATGTCGGTTTTAAAATTAGTAGAATCTGTAAGGCCAGAAGATGGAAAAATTGTGGTTTCTGGAGCAACAGGAGGTGTTGGCTCTTTAAGTGTTTTAATTTTAAATAAATTAGGATATAAAGTTGTTGCTATCACTGGTAAAGAAGCTGAAAAACAATATTTTGAAGCCTTAGGTGTTGAGGTAATTTTAAGAAAAGAATTTGAAGAATTACAAAACAGACCAATGTTAAAACCACTTTTTGCAGGAGGAATTGATACTGTTGGTGGTGTAATTTTAGAGAATATAATTAAATCTACTAATCCGTTAGGTGTTGTTACTGCTTGTGGAAATGCAGCATCAATAAAGTTAGAACTAACCGTTTTTCCATTTATTTTAAGAGGAGTTTCTTTAATAGGAATAGATTCTCAAAATTACCCAATGCAATTAAGAGAAAAAGTTTGGAATAAATTAGCAAACGAATGGAAATTGGATAATTTAGAAGCAAACACAACAACAATAACATTAAACCAATTAAGTGAAAATTTAAACTTAATGTTGGCAGGAAAATTAAAAGGAAGAACTGTTTTAAAAATGGTTTAGTACCTTAATAAGATAGCATAAAAAAGCTGAAGAACTATATTCTTCGGCTTTTTTTGTTATAAAAATCAAATTGACTTGTAATAAATTTGATTTAGAACTACTTTCCATCTATCAATTCTGCTATTTCAACTACTAATAAATAAAAATATGATAAAATTATAGTGTTGAATTTGAATTAAAAATTATGAGATTTTAATTTAAATAAAAAGATTAATTCATTCTATTTTTTGTTAATTTAGATATTTATTTTACAAAACACTACTATGGAAATAATTCTGAAACCCTATCAATTAAAACTTCAACATACGTTTACAATTTCAAGAGAATCTTACAATATTCAACCAACATTAATTGTTGTACTTAAAGATGGAGAATTAGAAGGTTATGGCGAAGCTACATCAAACCCTTATTATGGAATTACGGTTGATAAAATGATAACTGATATTACAGCTTTAAAACAGCTTATTGAAAATGTTACAGATAAAACTCCAGAAGAATTTTGGCAATTAGTATTCCCTCATCTTCAGCAAAATATGTTTGCATTGTGTGCTTTAGATATTGCTTATAACGATTTGTATGCTAGAAAAAAAGGGTTAAAATTATATGAATATTGGCAATTAGATACAGCTAATAATCCAAAAACAGATTATACAATTGGAATAGATTCTGTGGAAAAAATGGTGGCAAAATTAAAAGAAAAACCATGGCCAATTTATAAAATAAAATTAGGAACAAAAGAAGATATTAAAATAATTGAAGAACTTAGAAAACATACAAACGCTGTTTTTAGAGTAGATGCAAATTGTGGTTGGGAAGTAGATGAGGCCATAAAAAACTCAGGATTGTTAAAAAATTTAGGAGTAGAATTTATTGAACAACCTTTAAAAGCTGATAACTGGGACGGACATAAAAAATTGTTTTTAAATTCGGCCTTACCAATTATTGCCGATGAAAGTTGTATAATTGAAGAAGATGTTGAAAAATGTCATAATCATTTTCATGGTGTAAATGTAAAACTAGTAAAGTGTGGTGGTGTAACATCAGCAAAAAGAATGTTATTAAAAGCCAAAAGTTTACAAATGAAAACAATGGTTGGTTGTATGACAGAATCTTCAGTTGGTATTTCGGCCATAGCACATTTATTACCATTACTAAATTATGTTGATATGGATGGAGCATTGCTATTAGCAAAAGACATTGCAACCGGTGTTACTATTGAAAATGGAATTATATCTTACAGTAAATTAAATGGAACGGGAGTTCGCCTAATTTAAATGATAGTTGAAAAATTTCCTGATAGAGAAATTATAATTAATGGTAAAACCTACTTGTATTTTGGCGGAACTTCCTACCTTGGAATGGCCACAAATAGCGAATTTCAAGAATTGGTTTTTAACAGCATTAAAAAATGGGGAATCTGTTACGGAAGTTCAAGAGCATCAAATATAAAATTAGCTGTTTTTAAAAAGGCAGAAACAAGTTTTTCTAAGTTTATTGGTGCAGAATCATCATTATCAGTTTGTTCTGGAATGTTAGCAGGTAAGTTGGTTATTTCTAATTTACAAAGTAAAAATCAAACATTTTTTCATTATCCAAAAACGCATCCAGCTATTTTAGCACCAAACAGTTTACCATTGTTTATTAACAATCAATTGCATCCAAAATTACTAGATGATAGTACGCAAGAGATTGTAATTAGCGCCGATGCTATTCTATCTTTAGATGTTACAATAACAAATTTCGATTTTTTAAATAATATTTCTAACAATAAGAAAATTACCCTAGTTATAGATGAATCTCATACTCTTGGAATTGTTGGAAAAAGTGGAGAAGGTATTTTTAATTCAATTAAAAACGATAAAATAAGTAGAAAAATAATGGTTTCTTCTTTAGGGAAAGCAATGGGATTGTCTGCTGGTATTATTGCTTCAGACAACACTTTTATTAATGAATTAAAAAATGAAACTATTTTTGTTACTTCTTCTCCTGCAAATCCGGCATATTTAGAAGCTTATTTACAAGCTCAAAAGCTATATAAAATTCAATTTAATAAATTGAAAGCGAATTTAAATTTTTTAAATAAAATTCTTGTAAAAAGTGAAAATTTTAGCTTTAACAAAAGCTATCCAGTAATTTATAGTGAAAAGAGTGAAGTATCAGAATTACTGTTAAAAAATGGAATTATAAATGCCCGATTTAAGTATCCAACTTATAAAAACGAAATGAACCGAATTGTAATTACTGCAAACCACACTCAAAAAGATTTAGAAAAATTGGCACTACTATTAAATAGTGCCAAGTAGTTCTAAAATTTAGTGTTAATAACTCATTTCAACAATTTTTTCAACATCGGCAGGAGTTAATTTTCCGTGTTCACCTAAACCTTTCCAACCACGTTCCTCAAAACGTTTAGAAATTATTTGAGCTGTTCCTTTATAATCTTCTGTGTATTCAGACAAAGTAGTTTTTATACCTAAAGAATGGAAAAATTCGGTTGTATTTTTAATACCAGCTATTGCTTTTTCTTCAGTAGTTCCTTCCGTAACATTCCAAACACGCTCAGCATATTGCGCTAATTTGTCTTTTTTACTTTCTAAATTGTAGGTGTAATGGCTTTCGGCAATAATAGCTAAGGTTCTTGCGTGATCTATTCCAAATAACGCAGTTAATTCGTGTCCCATTGCGTGTACAGCCCAATCACTAGGAACTCCTTGCTGAATTAAACCATTTAATGCCATTGTACAACTCCACATAAAATTAGATGCAGCATTGTAATCTGATGCATCTTTTAAAATTGCAGGAGCTACTTCAATAATTGTTTGTAATATACTTTCAGCAAAACGATCTTGAAGTGGTGCGTTTGCAGGGTACGTCATATATTGTTCTAATACATGCGTAAAAGAATCTGCCAAGCCATTTGCAATTTGACGTTGTGGTATAGATTTAATTACTTGAGGATCTAGTATTGAAAATACTGGAAACAATCCTGGTCCGCCCATTGCAAATTTTTCTTTGGTTTCAGCTCTAGTTATTACAGCACCAGAGTTCATTTCAGATCCAGTAGCTGGTAATGTTAAAACTGTTCCAAAAGGCATTCCTTTAAAAGTTCGTATGTTTTTAACTAAAATATCCCAAGGTTCGTTACCTTCATATAACGCTGCTGCGGCTAAAAATTTAGTTCCATCTATTACAGAACCACCACCAACGGCTAGTAAAAAGGTAATATTTTCTGCCTTAATAATATCTAAAGCTTCCATTAAAACCTCGTATTCTGGGTTTGCAGGAATTCCGCCAAATTCAATCACTTCAAATTTAGCTAGTGCTTTAGAAACTTGCTCATAAACACCATTTTTTTTAATACTTCCACCACCAAAAAGCATAAGAACTTTTGCATTTTCTGGAATTTCTGTACTTAGGTTTTCTATTTGGTCTTTTCCAAATAAAATTTTAGTCGGATTTTTATATTGAAAATTATTCATACTATATATTTTTAAATTTTAATAAGCATTTTACCGCTGTTTTTACCATCAAAAAGGTCTAAAAAAGTTTGAGGAATTTTATCAAATCCTTGAACAACTGTTTCTGCATATGTTATTTTTCCTGCTGCTAACCATTTTGATAATTGTTGTATGGCTTCAGGAAATTTTTCAGCATAATTAGATACTATAAACCCTTGCATTAAAGCACTATTTTTTACTAAAAAAGGCTGCACACTTATGCTTTGTGGTAACTCGGTGTTATTGTATATAGAAATTGCTCCACAAATAATAATACGTGCAAATTTGTTAATATTAAATAGTACAGCATCAGAAATTGGACCACCAACATTATCAAAATAAATATCTACGCCATTTGGTGCAACTTCTTTAATTGCTTCAGCCATATTTTTGGTAGTGTTGTAATTAATTGCAGCATCAAAACGAAGAGAAGATTTTAACATGGTAACCTTATCATCTGTTCCTGCTATACCAATAACTTTACAGCCTAAGTTTTTAGCTATTTGCCCAACAATACTTCCTACAGCACCTGCAGCACCTGAAATAACAATTGTTTCACCTCTTTTTGGTTTACCTATTTCTGTTAAACCTAAATAGGCAGTTAATCCAGTCATTCCTAAAACACCTAAATATGTAGAAAGTGGTGCTTTTGAAGCGTCTATTTTTAATAATCCTTCTCCATTTGATTTTTGATACTCTTTCCAGGCTAACATGCCACTTACATAGTCACCTTTTTTAAATTCTTTATTTTTAGATTCTACAACCTCTGCAACAATACCAGATGTAATTGGTTTGTTTAATTCAAATGGTGGTACGTAAGATTTTGCATCACTCATTCTTCCTCTTAAGTACGGATCTACAGATACATAGGTTGTTTTTAAAAGCACTTCTCCTTTAATTAATTCTTCAATTTCAGTTGAAATAAATTTAAAATCGGATAGTTGAGGTTTCCCAACAGGTCTTTTATTTAATAAAATTGTTTTGTTTGTCATCTTTAGTTAGCTTTGTTACAAATTATTCTACTACTGTTACCAAATCTTCAGTACTTTTTCTAACCTTTTTAAGATTTACCAACCAATCTTTTTCGGTATCTCTGTAACCAATAGGTAATAGTACACAACTGCGTAATCCTTTTTCTCTTAAACCTAAAATTTTATCAACTGCATCAGGATCAAAACCTTCAATTGGTGTGGTATCAACACCTTCAAAAGCGGCTGCAATTATAGCTGCACTAAATGCAATATATGCTTGTTTAGCTGCGTGATTAAAGTTTTCTTCAGGATCTCTTTGTGGGTAAGAACCTAATAACATTTGACGGTAGTTTTCCCAACCTTCGTTTTTAAAACCACGAACATCGTTAGTTAAGTCGAACATTTTATTAATTCTTTCTTCAGTATAATTATCCCAAGCAGCAAATACCAATAAGTGAGAACAATCTGTAATCATAGATTGGTTCCAAGAAACAGGTTTAATAGCTTCTTTAATTGCTTGATTTTTAACTACAATAATTTCGAAAGGTTGTAGCCCACTTGATGTTGGTGCTAAACGAGCTGCTTCAATAATTCTATCAATTTTTTCTTCAGATACTTTTTCACCATTCATTGCTTTTGCTGCGTATCTCCAGTTTAATTTGTTTAATAATTCCATAATTTTATTTTATTTATTTTTAGTTATTCTTTATTTTTTTTGAAATTTCTTTAATCTTATTCGATGGTATAATTTTTTCTTCTGAAACTTTTGAATTTGCCAAATTCACCATTGTTTGAGCAATTTCTTCGGCTTTTATAATTTTATAGTTTTTTAATTTACCCATAAATAGAGGTTGAATTAATTTTAAAACAACCAAACCAATTTTTTCTAAAATTCTATTTTCATTTCTGTTTCCTTCAATTATAGAAGGTCTTAATATATAGGTGTTTTTAATGTTTTTAAGTAATACATTTTGCTCCATTTCACCTTTTGTTCTGTTGTAAAAAACAGTACTTTTTTCATTGGCTCCCATTGCCGAAACCACTATAAAAGTTGAAATATTATTCTCTTTTGATAGCTTTGCTGCGGTTACAGGAATTCCAAAATCTATACGTTTATAGGTTTCTTTATTTGGTGTTTTTTTAACTGTTGTTCCTATGCAACAAAATACTTCATCAGCTTTAAAATCATCTTTAAAGGTTTCCAATTCTAGTATGTTTCCAATAAATTGTTGTACTTTTTTTGGTAACCCTTCAATTTTTTTACGAGAGAATAATTTTATGCTCTCATATCGATTATCATTGAGTAGTTTTTCTAAAAGGATAGAACCAGTTAAACCGGTTGCTCCTAAAATAATAGCTGTTTTTTTCATTTTTATAATTTTATACTATCCCAAGCTGCTTCAAAAGCTTCTTCCAAACCTTTTTCAGATAAAACGAATGTTTGTTTTTGTTTCATATTAGATAAAAAAGACAATGGATAAACAGTGTAAGCATATAATAAATAGGGTGATATTAGTTTTATTACACCTTTTTGCTGTCCGCGTTCCCATAAATTTATTAATGGTTGTAAATTTTTTAAACCGGCTTGTCTGCTATCTTCGTCAATCATTGGGGTATTGTCACATTGCGATAAAAAATTTGAAGCTTCAATTTGATTTAATTTAAAATCGGCAATATTCATCCAAACTTGTTTAAAACTATCTTTTATACAGTCTTTTTCATTATAATTTTTAAAAACATATGTACTAAATTCAGACTTTACTTCTAAATATAATTGATTAATTAAATCCTGTTTATTTTCAAAATAAATATAAATTGTAGCAGGAGATACTTCAGCCATTTTTGCAATTTTACTCATTGGTGCATCATGAAAACCATTGTTGTTTACTAAGTTAAGTGTTGCGTTTAGCAATGCTTTTCTCTTTTTAATACATTTTTGTCTAATTGCCATAATTTTTCATGTGAATTAATTATGGTGCAAATATATATAAAATAATTTACAAAACGAACGTTCATTCATTTTGTGATTGTAAAATAATGTTAAAATTTAAAAAGATTACTTTTGTAACATACATAAGAATATGAAAACAAAAGGTAAAAATAGCGGGCAACTACATTTTAATAATATACATAATGATGATTATAATTTTACAGATTTATGTGAAGCGTATAAAGATTTAAAGAACTTTGTTTTTGTAAACCAATATGGAACAGAAACAATAGATTTTGCAAATCCAAAAGCGGTAAAAGCTATAAATACAGCATTATTGTTTAAATATTACAATATTTCTTTTTGGGATTTTCCTGATGATAATTTATGTCCGCCAATTCCTGGACGTGTTGATTATATTCATTATTTATCAGATTTATTAAAAGCTTCAAAAATAAATGAAAATGTTTCGGTTTTAGATATTGGCACAGGAGCTAGTTGTATATATCCGTTATTAGGGAATGCTGTATATAATTGGAGTTTTGTTGGAACTGATATTGATAAAAAATCTTTAGATAGAGCCGAAAAAATTGTGAAAAAGAACAACCTTACCAAGGTTATTAAATTAAAACAGCAAAAGGATGCAACTCATATTTTTGATGGAATTCTAACGGCTGATGATAAATTTTCTGCAACCATGTGTAATCCTCCTTTTTATAAATCACAAGAGGAAGCTATGCAAGAAAATGCTAGAAAATTAGAAGGTTTAGGTAAAACAGAAGTAACTAGAAATTTTAGTGGTAAACAGCAAGAATTATGGTATAAAGGTGGTGAAAAAGCTTTTATTCATACTTATTTATACGAAAGTTCTATGTTTAAAACCAATTGTTTTTGGTATTCTACATTGGTTTCTAAAAAAGAAAATGCTGAAAGTATGCTAAGTTCTTTAAAAAAATTGGGAGCTACAAAAATAAAAACTATTCCAATGAGTCAAGGGAATAAGGTAACACGTATTGTTGCTTGGACTTTTTTAACTGAACAAGAGCAGCTAAATTGGTAATATACAATACCTAACATTTTATAAACAGCAAATTATAAAGTGTATTTTTAAATAAATTAATACATAAAATGCAATACAGCTAATAATTTTTTCTGTTTAATGTTGGTGAAATGTATTAGAAATAAATTCTAAAACTACTGGTAAAGCTTCGCGCCAATAGGTCCAAGTATGAGCACCATTTCTAATTCTAAATTCATGTGGAATTTCTTTTTTTCTAAGAGCAATATGTACTAAGCTATTTCCTTCATATAAAAAATCATCATCACCACAATCTATAAACCATTTTACTGATTTTAATTTTTCTGCAGAAGTGTTTTCAATTAATGAGAGTACATTATGATGCTCACAATATGTTTGTAGTTTAGATTCATCTAAGGTTGGTTCATTAAATAATTTTGTAAGTGATTCTTTTGCTTCATCAACAGAACTTGGACCAATATATGCACTTAACGGACAAGCGGAAGAGAATAAATCTGGACGGTGTAATGCATACATAAAAGATCCGCCACCACCCATAGAAAGTCCAGAAATTGCTCTAAAACGTTTTTCACTTTTTATTCTATATGTTTTTTCAATTTGTGGTATAAATTCTTCAAAAAAGAAATTTTCATAATTCCAATCGCCGTTTACAGCATTAAAATAGCCAATTCTTTTAGTGTTTGCATCAGGCATAACTATAACCATTGGAGTTGCAGAACCATCTTTTATGGCTGCATCTGCTAAACGCTGTACTTCACCAAATTGAATCCATCCTGTATGATTATCACCCAAACCGTGCAATAAATACAAAACAGGATATTCTCTTTGTGAAGTTTCATAGTCAGGAGGAAGATATACGGCATAATTGCGGTCCATTTTTAAAATGGCGCTTTTTATAGTTAAATTATCAAAAACTTTTCCAGTTTGACTAAAACCTGTAAAAACAGCACAAAAACTCACCAAAAATATAACAACGTATTTCATAATTTCTTTTAAAGATTGATAAAGCAATAAATTTAATGATTTCCTTTATATGAGAAATGCTTTTTTATACATTTTAACAGCTATAAAGTTTTATGAATTAGGAAAAATAAAACCACCATTTTAATACGTGATTAGAATGGAATATTACATTGTTTAAAATGACCAAATACATTCTGTTATATGAATGCAATTTTATTGAAAATTGTAATTTTAATTTAAATTAAATGAGGAAATAATATGGAAGATTTAAAATTTACAGTTCAGGCACATAGTGAAAATTCAACTAAAACAGTTGTTAAAGCAAGAGGTTTTGAAATTATTTTAGATGAACCAGAAAGTCTTGGTGGAACAAATGAAGGAGCAAATCCAGTTGAATTTATGTTAGCTGCTTTTTGCGGTTGTATAAATGTAATGGGTCATGTAATAGCTAAAGAAATGAATTTTGAATTACGAAGTATTAAAATTAAAATGTGCGGAAATTTAAATCCGGAACGCTTTATGGGTACTTCATTTAAACAACGTGCGGGTTATAAAGGAATTGATGTTTCTATTGAACCAGATAGTGATGCTCCTATTGAAATATTAGAAGCGTGGTTAAAAAACATTGAAGATAGATGTCCGGTATCTGATAATCTTAGCCACGCAACACCTATTAGTTTGTTATTAAAAGGTAAATTTCATTCTCTTAAAAAAGAAAATGAATTAGTATAATTGTTTTTTTGTTTATTATAAAATCGTCAGTATTAGAAGTTTTGAAGTAATCTGTTTGTTTTGGAAAGTTTTTTTTACTTCAATCTTCTAATGGCGATTTTAATTAATACCAGCGTTTTTTATTCTTTTTAGAACCTGCAGATTTTCTATTTTTTTTACTTCCACTACCTTTTTTATAGTAAACTTCTGGTTTTGCCTTTGGATCTAGCAGATAAGGATGCTCTGTTTCTACCGGAATTTTAGCATAAATTAATTCTTCTATTGTTTTAATGTATGGTTTTTCATCGGCAGCACAAAAAGAATATGATGTTCCAGTGTTTCCTGCTCTTCCTGTTCTTCCAATTCTATGCACATAGGTTTCTGGTACATTAGGAATATCAAAATTTATAACAGCATCTAAATTACTTATATCAATACCGCGAGAAGCAACATCGGTAGCTATTAAAATATTTATTTTTTTATCTTTAAAACTATTTAATGCTTCTTCACGTCCTTTTTGAGTTTTATCTCCGTGAATACTATCTACATTATAGCCATTCTTTTTTAGCATATTTTCTAACTTTTCAACACCAAATTTGGTACGTCTAAAAATTAGAATATCACCTGAAATTGTGTTTCTAAGTAAGTGTAAACATAATTCCATTTTGTTGTTTTTACCAACATAATATAATTTTTGATTTACTCCTTCTGCAGTAGATTGTGTTGGAGTAACATCTACAGTTTCGGGTTCATTTAAAATTGAATTGGCTAATTCTACCACTTTATGTGGCATTGTTGCAGAAAACAATAAAATTTGTTTGGATTTTGGACATAAACGTTCAATTTTTTTAACATCATCAATAAAACCCATATCCAACATTAAATCGGCTTCATCTAGTACCAATGTTTCTACGTAATTTAAATTTATGCAATCTTGTTTATGTAAATCCAATAAACGCCCAGGAGTAGCAATTAAAATATCAACACCTTTTTTTAAAACATCTTTTTGTGGTTCAATCGATGCGCCTCCAAAAATTACAGTACTTTTTAGGTTTGTAAATTTGCCATAATCTGCAAAGTTTTCTTCAATTTGTAATGCTAATTCACGTGTTGGACTTACTACTAAGGCTCTAATTTTTTTACCTTTTTTTGATGCATCTTGCTTGTCAAACAATAATTGTAAAATTGGCAATGCAAAAGCAGCGGTTTTACCGGTTCCAGTTTGTGCCGATGCAATTACATCTTTTTTTGCTAACACTAACGGAATTGTTTGTTCTTGCACAGCAGTTGGAATTTCGTATCCTTTTTCTGTAATTGCTCTTAAAATATGTTTGTTTAAATGTAAGTCTTTAAATTGCATAGGTTTTGTTTGAAAACTTTTTGCAAAGATACAGTAATTTCAATAGTTAAAATTTTTAATCAAAATTATAACAATGCTAGATAATTTTTTAAGCGTTCATTTATAAAATAATTCCATCCGGCTTGGCAACTTTCAATTTTAAATTCAGCAATATCTTGTGGAAAATCTTCTAAAATTTCACACGTAACCGTTAATAAAGTTCCGTGAGCGGTTTTATTCAATAAAAAAGTAACATTGGAATCTCCTTTTATATTTTGATATTTCCAATTTGTGGTAATTTTTTTGTTTGGAATTACAGCTACAATTGTCCATAAATGCATAAAATTTCTGTTTTCAGATTGTACGTTGAATTGAGTTTTAAACCCAATTTCAGCTTTAAAATTGGGAATATTATCAAAAAACCACAACCTCATTTGTGTACAATTAGTAATAGCTTTCCAAACTTCGGGTATTGGTTTGTTTAAAGTTTGCTGCGTAATAATTGGAGAATCTGTTTTAAGCATTATTTATTGGTGTTAAATAATAATTAAAAATACAATTTATTTAACTAGCAATTGAAAATCAACATACTTTTGCCGAAAAAAAAACAATTTATGAAAGTAACAATACTTTTAGGTTTAGTAGTTTTAATTTTTATAATTTCTTGTGGTACTTCAAATAAAATTGAAACCTTAAAACCAGAAGCAGATTTAGCAGCTCCAATATTGTACGATAAAGAAATATCGTATTTAAATATTCCAATTTCAATGAAGTTGAAGGATTTGGCGTTTCAAACTAATACTATTTTAAACGGACTTATTTATGAAGATAAAAATTTAGAAGGTGATGATTTAATGTTGAAAGTTTGGAAACAAGCTCCTATTGAAATTACCGATGAAAATGGAAAAATTAAAGTTGTTTTACCGTTAAAAATTTGGGCAAAAGTAAGATACGGAAGTACTGTTTTAGGAATGGATTTGTACGATACTAGAGAGCTTAATTTTAATGGTGTTGCTACTTTACTGGGTGAAGCTAAATTTAATAACTGGAAATTATCTGCAAAAACAACTGTGCAATCTGTAGTTTGGAAAGAAAGTCCGAGTGTTACAATTGCAGGTAAAAGTATGCCAATTACCTATTTGGTAAATCCGGCAATGAAATATTTTAAACCTACTATAGAAAAGAAAATAGATGCTGCAATTTCAGAATCGTTAAATTTCCAATCCAATGTGTTAGATGCTTTAGAAACAGTAACTAAACCAGTAAATGTAAATGAAAGTTATGATACGTGGTTTAAAATGAAACCAATAGGTTTAAATGCAACAGAAGCTGTGCTTAAAAAAGATGTGGTTTCTATGAATTTAGAATTGGCTTGTTTTATGGAAACTTTAATTGGAAAACCTTTAAATGACACCTTTAATAGAGACGAAATTCAGTTAAAACAGGTTGCCAAAACAAAAGATCAATTTTCCGCATCGTTAATAGTTGTTTCTCCTTTTTTAAAGGCTTCAGAAATAATTACTAAAAATTTTCAAGGACAAGAATTTGGTTCTGGTTCTAAAAAAGTAACCATTCAAAAAGTAGATTTATGGCATAAAGATGGAAAGGTTGTAATTGCTTTAACTATGCAAGGAAGTTTAAACGGCACTGTTTATTTATCGGGAATTCCAAAATATAACAAAGAAGAAGAACTTATTTATTTTGATGATTTAAATTATGTTTTAGATACCAAAAGTAAATTAATGAAAACGGCAAATTGGTTGGCTCAAGGACTTATTTTGAAAAAAATACAAGCTTACACAAGTTATTCTATTAAGCCAGAAATGGAAACTGCTAAAACACAAATGGAACAGTATTTAAAAAATTATTCACCAGCAAAAGGAATTGTAATTAACGGAAAAGTAGATCCAATAATTATTAAAAACATTCAATTAACCAACCAAGCAATGGTAGTAACTTTAAATGCCACAGGAAAAGTTGCGTTAAAAATTGACGGTTTACAATAGTTTTTGAAAGCAAACACTGTTTTCAACATTTTCATAAAATCCAAAATTTGCGGTTATTGTATAGCCGCATTTTTTGTATAAGGCAATTGCTTCTGGTTGTTTTTTTCCGGTTTCTAAAATACATTTTTTAACACCTAATTCTTTAGCCCAAAGTTCTAATTCAGTTAAAATTTTAGAGGCAATTCCTAAACGTCTACCTTTTGGTGAAACATACATTCTCTTTATTTCAACGGTGTTGTTCGGGTGAATTTTAAATGCGCCGCAACCAATTGGATTTTCATTTTTGTAAGCAACTATTACGTGTTGTAATGCATCAATTTTGTTAAATTGATTATAAAAAGCATGGTCTTCGCCATCGCGTATTTTTAAATCGGCATCTAAGAATTTTACTAAATTTACAAAATCTTCATTTTTAGAATTTGTTCTTATAAATGCCATCATTTTAAGTAATTTTTTTTAAAGGTAATTCATAATAAAAAGTAGCACCTTTACCTAATTCACTAACCGCACCAATAGTTCCTTTATGTTCAGATACAATTTTTTTAGCAATTGCTAAACCTAAACCATTACTGGTTTCGCCATTGGTTGGCTGAACACTTGTTTTTTGAAAATAATTAAAAAGTTTTGTTTGCTCTTCAATAGGAATACCTTGTCCTTGATCTATAATTTCTGTTTTTACTATATTTTTAGAACGTGTTATTTTTATAATAATTTCACTTTTTGGATAAGAAAATTTAATAGCATTGGTTAATAAATTATTAATTACTTCGCTTAAATAATGAGCATCAAAATGGAAGAATACTTCTTTTTCAGTTGTTTCTAAACGAATATTTATTTCTTTCTTTTTGGCAATAAGTAGGTTAAAATACATGTATTTTGTAATAAAATCTATGTAATTATCTTTTTTAAGTTGAAGTTTAATAATACCAGATTCTATTTGAGAAACATTTAATAAACCTTTTAAAAGGTTTAATGAATTATCGCTTAATTCTTTAATATGATTTAACATTTTTAAAGATTTTGAATCCATAGTATCGGAATAATTTTCAATAATTAATTCGGAAAACGAATAAATAGCGCCAATAGGGTTTCTTAAATCGTGTGCTGCAACACCAATAAACTTATTTTTTTCTTCATTTAGAAGCTTTAAATCTTCATTTAATTTTAAAACCTTTTGGTATTTCTCTTTTAAATTAAGTATTAATAAACCTATAAGCATAAAAATTGTAAAACGTACAAAAGCATTCCAAATTGGGTTAAATAAATTAGAGTAATCTTGTGTTGTGTAATCTACAATAAACCAAATAGTTGATGCAAATAGTGCGTTAATTGCAAGTAATGTTTTTTCAGATTTATCGTAGAAAGAAATTAACAAAATTGGTATTAAATAGGCTAGTAAAACAGATATTTCTGATCCCGAATAATAATCTAAAACACCTATAAAAATAAATACAATAAACGATATGGAGGTTATTAAAAACTTGTTTTCAATTTTTAATCCGAATTGGAACATTTTTTTGGAGCTTAATTTTGTCTTATTTTCACAAATATATGTTTATTTTCTGTTTATTTTTCTATATATTTTAATAATTGAGAAGTTAAAATGTTTTTAAGCTCTTGTTGGTTTTCGGTACTAGTTTCAGTGAATAAAAATCCAAAAACGCCGTATTTTTTATAATCTACTTTTCTTACTTCTAACGGGTTTTCAAAGTCTTTTAACAATAAGTTATAATTAAAAGATTTTATACTGTTGCTTGCAATTCCGGAGTTGTTATCTAATACAATTAAACTGTAAATTTTAGCAGGTTTATTTTTAAAAATTTCTGTCCAATTTGGAACTTTATTATGCATAAAATACTCGTAAGAATTTATTCCAAATGCGTAGCTAGAAATATCTCCAGTTGTACACCAACCACCAAAGCGCAATGGATTTATTTCTATTGGTATTATTTTTCCGTTGGCATCAACTCTAACTTCAACATGCATTGGAAAGTTTTTTACTTGTGCTTTGTTGCTAACTGTTTGTAAAAAGGTTTCAAAATTTTTAAGGTGCGTTTCTATAATTTTTTGTGATGTTGAGTACACGCGGTCACTAACATCTTTAGAAGATGAAAAAATATGATGTAAAATATTTAAAACAACTACTTTTCCATTGGAATCAAAATAGCAATCTACAGCATATTCCTCACCTGCAATGTATTCTTCAACTATAAAATTGGAAATATCAACAACTTTTTTAGGATACATGTTTTTAAAAGTTTCAACTTCGACATCAATACTATTAATAATTTCATTCCATTCTTTAACAGTATCTATTTTATGTACTGCCAAGCTAAAAAAGCCAACGGCTGGTTTTATAATTAAAGGAAATTGTAATTGAGAAACCGGAAAGTTTTTTAAATTATTAAACAGAATTCCTTTAAAAAAGTATCCAGGAAATTGGTCTTTTAATAATTCTCTAAAAGCTATTTTGTTTTTAAAAAGTTGAATTTTTTTAGGCAATTCAGAAAAGCTCAAGTTGTTTTCAATCCAATTAATTGCGTTTTCAGAATTTGAATATAGGCGAATATTTTGGTTTAGTTTGTATTGTTTTATGGCTTCTTCTTCAGAAATCCAATGGAGCGAGTTATCTGTAATTATAGATTTTGCTGCATTTGTTGCAACAATTGGAAATTGATTTTCTTTAAT
>NZ_JBFHHX010000070.1:0-17268 GCF_041596795.1 Lutibacter sp. | reverse complement strand
CTTATTTTTTAAAGCTTATTTCATCTAGTTTAATTGTATATTCAATTCGCTGATTGTCATATTCATCCCAAATTTCCATTTTTATTTTCGGAATTTTCAATTTCCAATCTATGGTAATTAAACCAAAATGATTGTCCATAACCGGACCTTCAATTCTGTTTTTATTTGGTGTTGCAAAAAGCCATTTTGAAGAAAGTCCGCTAGATGTAACATCGTAAATTGGGTACATATTAGGTATTTCCATTTTAGATATTTCGGCATAATGCACATCTCCAGAAATAAAAACAACGCCATTTGCTTTTGTTTTTTTAACTAAGTCTATAAATTTTTGTTGTTCAAAAGGAAAATTTGCCCAAGCTTCGTAGCCATTATATTCAATTCCAAACTGCGAACCAGAACCAATAATTCTAACATCTGCAGGTTTCAACAATTCTTTTTCTAACCAATTCCATTGTGCCGATCCCAATAATGTAGAATCTGCATGTTGATAAGGAATATAATCTGGCTTGTAAAAAAATTCACTTTCAGTTGCAGTGTGTCTTAATAAATCATCTCTAAAAGTACGAACGTCTAATAAAATTATTTGTAAAATTTTACCACTATTTTTATAATAGTAAGACGTGTAAACACCTTCTCTGTTTCTACGTTCAGAATTTAAGGGTTCATTAAAAAAGTCTAAAAATATTTCTTTCGATTCTTTCTTGTATTCATAATGTTTTCCTGCATCATTTAAACCATAATCGTGATCATCCCAAGTTGCAATAATAGGCGTAGTTTTCTTTAAATTTTGAAACGTTGGTTTTCTATCTAGTTTAAGATATTTTGCCTGTAGCGTATCCATATTATAGGTGTCTCCGTAAATATTATCACCTAAAAACACAAATAAATCTGGTGTATGTTTTACCACAACATCAAAAATTGGTAAAGGATTATTTTGATGAGCACATGAACCAAAAGCAATTTTAGATACACCTTTTTGCGAATAACAATTACTTGCAATTACAAAGAATAGAAATATTATTATTTTTGATTTTAATTGATTTTGCATACGTTTTAATCTTTAAGCTATTTAATTTTTACGGTTTTTTACACTATGTTCTAATAGAAATTTCTTAAAAATTTCAGCGCTATTTTTTATAATTTAACTTTAAAAACACAGGCAAATGATCTGAAGGATATTTTAAATCTTTAGAATCACTTAAAACTGCATATTTTTCAACTTTTAATTTGTTGTTTTTTGAGATAAATATATAATCTATTCTATGTGTAACTGGCTCATTATGTTTAAATCCGTTAAAAGTTCCAGAAGGTCCAAAAGGTTTTTCTTTTGATATTTCTCTACTATCATCCATTTCATTTTTTAACTTTATAATCCTTTCAGAATCTGGTTCAGAATTAAAATCGCCCATAAAAATAACTGGGTAATTTTTAGTGTTTACTTCTTTAATTTTTGATACAATAAGTTCTATTCCATTTGTTTTTGCTTGTTCTCCTATATGATCTAAATGTGTATTAAAAACCCAAAGTTTTTTATTGGTTTTTTTATCTTTAAATAAAGCGTAGGTACAAACTCTATTAAAGGCAGCATCCCAACCTTTTGAAATAATAATTGGCGTTTCAGACAGCCAAAAAGTATGATTTTCAATAAGTTTAAATCGGTTTGTTTTATAATAAATATTTGAAGATTCTCCTTTTCCATCTCCTTCTCTTCCCATTCCAACCTGACTATACTGGGTTAATGCAGTTGATATGTCAGAAACTTGGCTTGGAGTAGCTTCTTGAATTCCAAAAATATCGGGTTCGTAAAATTGAATTTGAGATGTAAAATATTCTTTACGAATAGGCCAAGCATTTTCACCGTCTACAGCAACATTTAACCTAATATTATAAGTTATTACTGTAAAACTCTGTGCATTAACAACTAAACTTACTCCTATAAAAAATAGTAAAAAAAGTACTTTCTTCATTTTATGTTATTGATTTTTCTGATAAATTCTTACATAATCTACTTCCATTGCAACCGGAAAAATTGAATCATCTACAGTTCCTCCCCAATTTCCACCAATAGCAAGATTTAAAATTAAAAAATAAGGCTTATCAAACGGCCAACCTTCATTAGTTACTACTTTTCCATTTTCACCTTTAAAAGCTTCATAAAACAATACATTATTAATGTAAAATTTAATGCTTTCTGTTGTCCATTCCATTCCGTACAAATTGAAACTGTTCGATACATTTTCTACTTTTTCAAATTTTGTATACTGATTTTTTTTCCAATGGTTGTATAATTCTGTATGTAGTGAGGTATGAATTACATTTTGATCCTTCCCTACATGTTCCATAATATCTATTTCACCACTTAATGGCCAAGTTTCTTCTTTTTTACGAAGACTTTCAGGCAACATCCAAATTGCAGGCCAAGTTCCTTTTCCTTCTGGTAATTTTGCCATTACTTCTACTTTACCATATTGCAAGGAAAATTTACCATAAGTTGTTAACCTAGCCGAAGTATAATTATTGTTTTCATAGTCTTTTTTTAAGGCTATTATATGCAATTTACCATCTTTTACAATAGAATTTTCTAGGGAATTTTTTAAATAGTATTGTTTTTCATTATTTCCGTAACCACTTCCACCAACTGCATAATCCCATTTTTCATTATTTGGTAAACCTGAATACTCAAATTCATCATACCAAATAAGATTGTAATCTTTATAACTAATGGCTCTTTTTTTAACTAATTCCAACAAAAGTTCAGGTTCATCGGTGGTTATAAAATCAAAATTATTTGCCAATAACCATTCCATATCATCCGCTTTATCTACTGTCCAAGAATTTAATATTAAGTTATTATTTTTGGCACTTTCAATCCATTCAGGATGATATTTAAAATCTTTAATATAAAAATCTAACCCAGATATTCCTTTTTCCTTTAATTCAATTGGCAATTTATTACCTTCTAAATATTGTGTTATAGCTGTTGAATCTAATTCTTTTATTTTTATTAGAATATTGAAATCAAAACTGATGTAACTTACAAAATGTTTTGCGTTTAACTTTTTAAACAACTGAACAACTTTTGTTGCTATTAACTGACCTCTTTGTTTACTTATTTTTGAAGGTTTTATTTCACAAATTAACCTAGTTGAATTATTATTTTCAATTCCGGCAATTATATATTCTTCTAAAGTTGGCAATTTTTCTCCGTTAGGTAATTTAAATAAAACTAACGCTGCATAGGTTGATTTTTCAATATCTAAATTATTATATGTAGCATCATGGGTTACAACTAAAACCTCATCAGCTGTCATTCTTACATCAAATTCAGATCCGGCAAATTGTTTGGCAATTGCTTCTTTTAAAGAGGCGATAGAATTTTGTGGATGATTATTATTTTTCCAGGCTCCTCTGTGTGCAATTACCTTGTTATTTGCAAATTCAACAGTACCTTGAGAAACCAATTTATTTGAATTGCACATTGAAAAAAGTATAATTATTGGAATTAATAAAAATAGATATATTAATTTAATTTTTTTCATAAAGCACTAGTTTTTTAAAGTTATTTCTAAAATCGATAAAGACTATAGAATAACTGGATAAAAATTATTTAAAATCTTATACAATAGCACTAAATAATTACTTTGGATAATTAATTAAACTGCTCACAACAATTAGCGTTCTATTTAAAAAAACTCCCCTCAAATAAGAGAGGAGTTTCAAACTTAATACAACCTAACATTTGAAGCCTTTTGCTTCGTTCTATAAATTAATCTTGTAAATACCAAGGAATTTTATTAATTCCATCATATCCTCCATATTGACTATCAATTGCCAGTTGATAATTTTCTGGATTAGTAGTTATTTCAGATGTTGGATATTTTAAACGATGTGGATACAAGGTATTATCATCTGGATTTTGGCTAGTAGCCGGATCTAATGGTAAAACAGGATATCCTACACGAAGAAATTGATGATAATAGCCAGAATTTCCTTGAAAGAAATCTATTAAATATCTTTGATTCCATATTTGATGTAAACGATCTTCTTTAGTTCCGGTTTCTGCATACGCTGCATTTCCAGTAAAATAATTATCTATATAGGTTTGATTAATTGGCATACCGTGCGCATAATTAGCAGCGGAAGCTGCAGGTAAACTCATAAAAACACCAAGCATTGCTTTTACTCCATTTTGATAATAGGTTTTTGCTAGTGAAGTTCCACCTGAAACCCAACCTTCTTCTATAGCTTCAGCAATAATAAAACATTGTTCTCCGTAAGTAAATCTAATCATTGGATCTCCAGCCTGAATAGCTCCATAACGCTTATTTATTGTAGAATAATTACCTGCTAAATTATTTGATGTTATAATGCCATTTTCTAATGATGACAACGCACCTTCATACGCTTCAAAATCACTTTCTAACTTGCCACTTGCAATTAAAGCACTTGCTGGTTCTGCAAAATAAAACAACCTACGATCGTTGTTATTCTTTAAAATATCAACTACTAATTTGGATAGAATAACTTTTAATCTCTTAGTTTCTGTTGCTGAATAAAAAGGATGATTTGTTCCTGAATAATCTGTATATGTTAATTTAAAATTATCAGTATTATCAACTAATAAATTATTTGCGGCTACAATTTCAGCAAAACGAGCTTTTTGAGCTGCAGTTGCTTTTTTACTCATAGTTTGTATAACTTTTAATTGCATACCATTGCATAATTTACGCCATTTAGTGGCATTTCCAGTATACATCATATCTCCACTAAAAGTGGTTCCTGCTGCAAAATACTCCTCTGCAGCTCTTAAATCTTCTAAAACTTGAACAAAAACATCTGATTGTTTATCATATATTGGTGTTACGTTTCCTTCTTCTGCTAAACCAGCTTCAGAATACGGAATATCTCCCATATTAATTGTAGCGTAATACCCATAATATGCTTTCATAAATAAAGCCAATCCTTTGTAAGACGATTCGTTTATAGATCCTTCAGAATATTCAACCATTCGTTTAAGATCTGTTAAATACAGAAATGAACCAAATGAACCATACGCATATGGATTATAATATTGTGCACCTTGAATATCTTGATCAACCACGTAATGATCACCTAAGTTTGCAGTTGTAAAATCATTAGGGTTCGGATTCCAAAACCTATAAGTTCCTTTCAATACTCCAGCCGCTAACATTTCAGGCGAAACAGTTGATGCTGTGTCTGGATTTGTATTTAATTCCTCATAATTGCTACATGAAGTTGCAATATCAAGAATAAATAATACCATTAAAATATATTTAAAATTTTTCATTGTGTCTTTTATTTAAAATGTTAATTTAATATTACCACCTAGATATCTTACCGCTGGGTCTGCAAAATCTTCAGTACCACCGTCTGGATCAGAATATTTAAAGTCTTTTGCCCATAAAAATACATTTTGCCCAACCATACTTATAGATGCTGCTTTTGCCCATCCTTTTAAATATTCAGCTGGAAAAGTATAGGTTAAAGAAATTTCACGTATTTTAAAATACGTTTTCTCATAAGCATCTAAAGGTCTTCCGGTTCCACCCCAAGCACTACCTGAGTGTACATTGGTTATATAATCTTTATAAGTAGTATAAGTAGTATTTGGTGCATATACACGTGTATCTGACAGTACAGTTCCATACGAATCTGAATAAGTAACAGTACCCGAAACTACTTGCACACCTTCTGATAGCCAGTTTTTAGATCCAGGTGTTGCAACGTCTAGTGCTCTTTCTGGTGTTACAGAATCCGGATGACCTCCTGAAGCATACATATAACTTTCAGTTCTTGTAGTTGCTATACCACCGTGTACACCATCAACAGATATAAATAAATTAAAGTCTTTATATTTTAAATTAGAGTTTATACCCCATAAATAATCAGGGTTTGTATATCCAAATCTGGTTTCAAATGAATTAAAGACTTCTTTACCATTGCTACCGATAATATGATTTCCATCTGGATCCAATTGATTATCCTTAATTAAGTAATTATCAACACGTTCCCCTACTTTATTCCAAGGATTTTTAGTTGTATAAGTATCATCTATTTGAGTCCAATAAGTTGCATAAGTAGACCAGTTAGCTCCTATATCCCATCGTACATTTTCAGTTTTAATTGGAGTTCCAGTTAGCGAAATTTCCCAACCTCTTCGCTCTTTTTTCTCATCAGTATTAATAAGTGTGCTACTATACCCTGAAGACGATGAAATTGAAGCATAATTTATATAATCTTCTGTTTCTTTTTCGTAGTAAGAAACATCAAAACCAAAACGATTTTTAAAGAACATTGTTTGTATACCATATTCTATTGTTGTTGATGTTTCAGGATCTATAGATTCTGCATCATACAAGGCTCTTGGAGGTGTACCAGAATTATAACCTGATCCCCAAATGGCACTACTAGTTGTAAAAGAACTATTTACGTAGTATGGATCTGGTATGCCTTTAGAAACGGTCCAAGAATTTCTAAGTTTTAATAAATCTAACCAATTTTTAGTGGTTTCTGGTAATAGTTCTGAAACTACAAAACTTGTTGAAACCGATGGGTAGAAATAATAAATAGAATTATCCTTATTTTTTATTTGTAATGTTGAAGCCCAGTCGTTTCTACCAGTTGCTTCTAAATATATTAAATTATTATAAGAGGCTGCCAAACGACCAAATACAGAATTCACTTGTTGACCAATAACACTAGTTTTTACTGTTGCAGGATCTTTTGATGCTGCCAACGAATAAAATCCAGGAACTGTAAGTCCATTATTTGTATTTGCGTAAAAATTATTGTCCTCTTTACTAAAAATTGATCCTCCTACAAGATACTCAACTTTAATTTTCTCGTTAATAGCTCTATCACCAGTTAAAAGAAAATCTGTATTAAAACTATGTCCTGAATCCATACCAATACCATAAGCTCCTGTTGTTCCTCCTATCCAAGGATAAGAATTACCTGGAATACTAGTATTACCTGAAGATTGATAAGAACCTACTGAAATTCTTAACTCACCTTTATCTGTATACGAATCGTAACCTGCTCTTAAAGTAGCTTTTAACCAATCTACCAATTGATAACTAGCTGAAACATCCACATTAAAAATATCGCGCGAGGTTTCATTAGTTCTTTCATATCGATCAAAGTATGGGTTATTTGATCCACTTTTATACGTAAAGTTTTGAACTTGATCTGGAACTAGCCAATAATTATCTTTATAATCTAGCACATTATAATCTGCTGCAGACCATATTAATAAAGAATACATAGCATCATAAGAAGTATAACCGTTAGAACCTAAATTAGGAGTATGTTGCCTAGCATACGAAAAATTAGAACTTAATTTAAATTTATCTAAATTAACATCTCCACCAAAAGTGTACGTAAATTTATCTAAGGTTGAGTTTGGATATTGACCTTTATTTTGTATCCAGTTTACGGAGCTTCTAAGAGAAAGTAACTCTCCCCTATACCCAATATTTAAATTATTGTTTGTTATATACCCTTGTTCTAAAAAGTTACTAAAATTATTTTTTCCAATAGGCAAATACTCATAATCTCTATAATCTTTTAAAAAAGGATCCCATTGTGTACGAATTGTTCCATCCATAACTGGTCCCCAAGAACTAGAAGAATTAATATCATAAGTACCATTAGATCCACGACCATAAATACCTTGACGCTCTGGAATTGCTAAAAATCCGGAAGTAAACATTGTATTGGTTGCAAAATTTGTTGTAATTCCAACTCCACCGTTAGTACTACCATTTTTTGTTGTAACCAAAATAGCTCCGTTTGCACCACGATAACCATAAAGAGCGGAAGCTGTTGCACCTTTTAATACACTTACAGATTCTATATCTTCAGAAGAAATATCGCCTAATGTTTTATTATCATAAGATATACCATCTATTACTAAAATTGGCGCTTCACCACGTATAGTAAGTGTTGGCGCTACACCAAAATCTGAAGAGTTTTGAACCAAAAGGCCAGCTACTTTTCCTGTAAGTGATGTTGCAACATTTACTACAGAAACTTTTTGTAATTCGTTTCCATCTACTTTTTGCACGGCATAACCAAGTGCTTTTTCAGATCTTTTAATACCCAAAGCTGTTACAACAACTTCATCTAAATTTTGTAAAGATTCTGATAACGTAACCATTAAAGAGTTTTCGCTATTAATTACAATTTCTTTAGACTCATACCCTAAATAGGATAATACTATTGATTTACCTTTTTGCACGGAAATTGTAAAATTTCCATCAAAATCTGTAGTAGCTCCTTTTGTTGTGTTTTTAACAACAATGGATACACCTGGTAACGGAGCTCCATTTGAATCGACTACTGTTCCTTTAACTTCAAAGCTTTGAGCGGAAGCAATAATCCCCAAAAAACTTAGAAAAATTGTTAGTATAATTGATTTCATATTAATATTGGTTATTTAGTTTACATAAATGTATACCTAATAATCAATAAAATATAAAAACAGACCTCCACAAAAAACAGACAATTAAAATTTTATTTAAATAAATGCATAAAACCCTTGTTAATTATGGTTATATGTAAAAATTTTAAATAGAATAATAACAATTTAGTAATATCGAAAAAAATAACTTGTAGTGGTAATGTAGTGGTGATTTTTTAGATTGTCAAGGTATTAAATTTCAAAAATATAACTAACTAGGTTATCTTCATGTTCTAAATTTAACTTCTTTCTTAAACGATATCTTCTGGTTTCTACACTCTTAATAGAAATATTAAGCAAAGGTGCAATTTCTTTGGAAGTTAGGTTTAAACGTAAATAAGCACAAAATCTTAAATCGTTTGGTGATAGATCTGGATGAAGCATTTTTATTTTTTCTAAAAAATCTTTATCGGCATTATTAAATGCTTTTTCAAAATATTTCCAATCAGAAGTATTATTTATATTTAAATCTATTAATTTAATTGCATTATTTACTTTTGATGAGTGCGTGCTTTTTAGTTCTTTTTTTACATTATTTAAAACCTCATTTTTTTTAATAATACTCATTGTTGAAATAGCAAGCTCTCTATTTTTATTTACAATATCTTGATTTAATTGCTCGTTTTTTATTTGAGTTATTATTTGTTCACTTTCTAGTTGTTTATGAATATGTTCTTTTTTATAATGCCTTTTATAGGCTTTATGAATTATTACTGAAAGTACTAAAAACAATAGAAAATAAGTACTAAAAGCAACAGTTGATAAATACCAAGGTCTTTTAACTACAAAACTATAATTAATACTATTTTCGGTTATTTTATTTCCTATTTTCCCTCTTATTTGAAGGTTGTAATTTCCATATGTTAAGTTTTCAAATACTAATTCAGATTTGCTACTCCATTCGCTCCATTTATTATAATTTCCTTTTAGTTTATATTGGTATTGTGCCACTTGGTATTTATCGTATTCTGGAATACTGTAATTAAAAACAATTGAATATTTTCCGTACTTAAATACACCATTGGTGTGTGGATTTACACTTACATTTTCATCTTTTAAGGTATTTAAAACAATTTCATTTAAAAGTATTGAATATTCTTTATCTTCAGTTTTAGAAGATACATCAATAATTATATATCCGTTTGCTGTACCCAACAAATAGTTATTATTGGTAAGATGAGTGATATTTTCAAAACCAACAATTCCTTTTCTTGATTGTACAGGAATTGGAATATCTTTAATAATAAATTTATTAGATATTTGATTAGAAGAGACATACTTAATATTGTCTTTTAAAAAAAACCATAATTTTTGAGAATCATCAACCACAATATTCCCAGATAAGTATGTACTATCTGAATAAATTTTGCTTAAAACAGCATCTTTTTGAATTTTTTTTGATGCTATATCATAGGCATAAACACCTTTTTTATTGGAAAACAAAATCCTGTTTTTAAATTTTACTAAACTCGAAATTTCATCAATTTCATGTGTTGAGTCTTTTACTATTTGTATAGTTGTGCGTAAATCATCCTTTAATTTTAGTTTAAACACTCCTTTAATACCATGACCAATCCAAATTTCACGGTTATTAATAATTTCAAAAAAACGTGCAGATTTATTAAACCCTTCAATTTTATTTTTTATTTCCCACTTTCCATTTACTTTTTGCAAAACACTTAAACCATCATAACTACCAACAATAAGTGTATTTTTTAAATCGGGTATTTCTTTAAAACTCCATACACCTGCTGTATTTTGTACTTTACTAACAGAATTGTTTTTAACTACAAATAAACCAAGATGATGCCCACAAAACAATTGGTTATTATATACTATTAAACACCAAACCTGACCTTCGGTATTTTTAATAATTTTAAACGGATCTTGACTATTGATATTTTTATAAAACAATCCTTGATTTGTGCCTAAATACAAAACATTATTAAACACAATTGATGTGTATACGGTACCAATAATTCCTTTATCATCAGTAAAAATTTTATAAGGAGATTTACTATTAATACAATTAATTCCATTATCTAGTCCTAACCATATATTCTCATCAACATCTTCAAAAGCACTTAAAACCGTATTATTACTTAGTCCTTGACTTTGATTAATTTTATATTGAATAACACCATCTTTGCTAAGATAAATTAACCCATTTGAAATTGTTCCTAAAACAAAACTTTTGTCTTTTAACTGCACGCTACTATAAACGTTTACCTCTTTCAAAACATTTTTTGCAGCTATATTCCATTCCTTAAGAATTTGATTACTGTATGTATAAAATCCTGTTTTTCTGGTTTGAATTAAAAGTTCCTGATTTAGCATATAAATATTAGCAATCCTATCATCTTTTATTTTAGCATCCTTTATAATTATTTTAGAAATCCCTTCTTCAATTTTATAAATTCCTTCACCCAAAACATGATAATAAATACTTCCATTTACGTTAAATACCTTAGAAATCATTTTATCAGAGTTGATAAAAGTAAATTCTTTATTTTCTGTGTTGTAAAAATAAATTCTATTAAACGATTGGAATAAAATTAAATTCTCATACGTAATTATATTCCAAAAATGCTCATCTTCAACCATTAATGGTTTAAGTTTTGAAACCAAAGAAACGTATTGCAAAGTTCCAGTAGAGTTTCTTTCCCAATAACCAAACTCCATATAACAGCCAGTGTATATTCTTTTGCCAATAACTTTAACCGCTCTAATAATTGTATTGTTTGGCGAAGGATATAAGTGCCATTTAGCACCATTAAACTCTAACAGTCCATCATTATTACCAACGTAAATAAACTTATTTGGGGCTTGAGAAATAGCCCAGTTCTGATTTCCACCACCATAATCTTCGGAGCTAAACCTCTCAATTGGAGGCAACTCTTGAGCTTTTGAGAACGAAAATAAAAAAAGAAAAATATAGAAAATAGTATTAAAATATTTCACTGAAAATGAGAATTTAATAAACCTTTATACAATATTACGAATTTATTTATTCATACTTCTAACTAATAAGAAACCTAATAAATATATTATGTAAAATACTTTTAGTGAAGTTATTAAATAAGGGTTTTATGCTTAAATAATTAAACATCTTTAATTAGTAAAAATGTTTATTAAACTATAAAGCTTGGCTTTTTTACCACTCAAATTAAACACTTTCGCTATCTTTGTGCTTCAAATAAATATCCTTAAATTAATGTCAGTACTACTAGAATTTGCAATGTTTCCAACAGATAAAGATCAAAGTATAAGTCCTTACGTAAGTAAAGTAATACAAATGATACGCGAAAGCGGAGTTACGTATCAACTTACTGCAATGGGAACCATTATAGAAACCGAAACTTTACCTGAAGCTTTAAAAATTGTACAACAGGCGTATGACGTTCTGGAACCAGAATGTGACCGCGTTTATTCATCACTTAAATTTGATATTCGCAAAGGTAAAAGTGAATGCCTAACAAAGAAAATTGCATCTGTAGAAAAAATAATTGGTAAAGTAAATAAATAGTTTAAACCAATTTTTATTAAATAGTTTGCTGAAAAGTGCATGTTTTGTTGATCTGTTTATTGAAAAAATAGAGTTACTATTTATTTTAGTTGAGCTGTTTTTTTAGTTTTATAGCTATTGGATTTTAAAAATGTTGTAATTACAACTACATTTTTATTATTTTTCCTTGATATGAATTTGATTCTGTTATTAAATTAAAGAAGTACATACCGCTTCTTAAAGTTGAAACATCAATGTAGTCTTCTTCAAATTGTTTATTTACTAATAGCCTTCCATTTATATCGTAAATATTAATTGAACCTTTATTAACACCGTAAAGTTTCATAGAATGACTCACTGGATTTGAATATTTAAATTCTATTTGAGCAAAGCTTTCTGAACTCAATGATTTATTCCAAACTTCGGTAGTTTTAGAGCCAAATACATAGTCAAATAATTCTGGTAAATCAATAAAAGGGTTTCTGTTTTTCTGCCAATCATAGATCACGTTATTTCTATGCATTTCATAATCGTCTGGCGGATCTTGTGTGTTCCAAGCAAGCAAGTAGTCCTTATCACCTATTTCACCAACTGTGGAATTATCAGGATTACCGGCAACAACGCTTAAGGAGCTATACCGCAATGTCATAAACATTAATGCTCTTGCAACATCTCCTTTCCAACTACCAATATTGCCAGTTGGCCCATTATATTCATCACCAATTTCACCAAAATCATTATTATTTCTTGTAGAATTTTCAATTGGATCTGCTGGTCTTAAAGAGTGAGCGTCACCGTGTGCGTGTTCAATATACGTAGCGTCTGTTGTCATATAAATATCCTTACCATTTGCAGTAGTAGAAGTTCCATCAGTAAAGCCACCTCTTGATTGAGGATAAATATGTTCTCTGTTCCATTTTCCAACGCCTCCATCAGAACCTTGTTGTAATGACTTATGTCTTCCTTGTTCGGTATAAATTAACCAAACTTGGTTGTTGTTATCCGGATTTTCATCGGCTTCTTTTAAAATATCCCATATATCGCCATACGTTTGAGCTCTAACTATTAATGGATCTGCAATTATAGCCGTAATAGCATCTTTCAACATTTGTCCGGATTTACCATCTAAATTACTATAATAACCATCTGGAGCTGTACTACTTACCAATCCGTAGGTTGGATTAATAGGTGTTCCCCAAGTACTTGTGGTATAATCGTTATCATAAATAGTAAGGGTATAATTGTTGTTATTGGCAATATAATTAAAGTCTAAATTAACATAGCTTACTATTACATTCTCTATATCTTCATTTTCAGCATCATCAATTATTGTAATTTGACTACAAGCACTATTTGAACCACTTAGAATGGTAACCTTTAAATTTCCAGCATAATCTGAGGTTGTAAAAGTAGTATTTGCAAGTGTAAAATTAATGTCTAAATCCGTTGTTAAAATTTCAGAAGCAGAAAAGGTAATCTCAAAAACATCACCTTCATTATAAATTGTATTTAATGACGAAATAGTAATTGAGTTTTGAGTAACACCACTTCCATCGTTTAAAACACCTGCTGTGGAAATTTTAGCTTCAAAAGTACCATCAGACTTGCGTTGTAAAGAATGATTTTCTTTATTACCATTCATTGCCTCATTATACTGTACACTTTGGTTAAGTCCGGTTAATAAACCTATATCATCCGCTTGATTAGTATCATATACTAACGCATCTATTAAATTAGTTGTTGTTACTAAGGTTCCATTTGGAAATGTAGATACATTATCCTTATAAATAGCTACGGCGTCAGCTCCGTTTTGTAAAAAATTAGTATTAAAAATAATATTAGGTGTTGGACAAACTCCACTATTACCTAATAAAAAAATGCCATTTATATTACTACTATATCCATCAAGATTGTAAGCTGCATAGCTTTTATCTGTGCTTCCATTAAAAAATACAACTACAAAACCATCTAATGCCATATTTGGAATAGATGTTTTTAGCTCTACAAATTCTAAAATATCTGTGCTTGGTGTATCCGCATCTAACTCATTTATAATAATTGATTGTGAGTTAACAAAAAACGAACATAAAACTGCTAAAAGTGGGGTTAGTTTTTTATTCAAAATAATTAGTATTGGGGTTAACACTAATATATTCATTAAATCAATACAAAATTAAAAAAAGGTAATTTATTTAATATCAATTTTATAGAATATATTTGGACAGCTATCTTCAAAATTTATATTACTGTATTTTTAATTGAGTACGTTTTATTTACTAATATCAATTAATTTTTTAATGAATTTTTTTTTGTTATTCGTTTAAATATTACATCCCTTCAAATAGCTCAGATAATAACTAAACAGGCAATGAAAAAATTGAGATTTTTTCTTTTAAATTGCAATAAAAATCGAATTATATAAAATCATTCTTCAATAGTTCTATAAAAAAATAAAATTCGTTTTACAAAACATCCTAAATTCTATAAATTTTCTTTTTAAATTTAAAGTTTAATATATTTAAATATGACCAATCCAAATTCTCCCATTACTTTTGCTTGTGGTGCTACAATGAAAAATAGATTTATGTTAGCTCCACTAACAAACCAACAAAGCCATAATAACGGACAACTTTCTGATGATGAATTAAAATGGTTGACAATGAGAGCTAAAGGTCAATTTGGCTTAGTAATGACTTGCGCTTCACATGTACAAAAAGTTGGAAAAGGATTTACTGGACAACTAGGTATTTTTAGCGATGAGTTAAACGCCGGTCATTTAAAATTAACAACAAATATAAAAAAATATGGAAGTTTAGCCGTTATTCAATTGCACCATGCAGGAATGCGCACTCCACCTGAATTGATAGACACAAATCCTGTTTGCCCTTCAAATAACAAAGAAACAAATGCTCGTGGTCTAACATTAGAAGAGGTTATACAATTAAGAGAAGATTTTATTTCAGCTGCAATTCGTGCCCAAAAATGCGGTTACAATGGTGTTGAAGTTCATGGAGCGCATGGTTATATTATCTCTCAATTTTTAGCCTCTGAAATAAATAAAAGAACCGATAAGTATGGTGGTTCATTAAAAAATAGATCCCGACTTTTATTTGAAATAGTAGATGGAATTAGAGAAAAATGTGGAAATGAATTTTTAATTGGAGTTCGTTTATCACCTGAAAAATATGGAATGGATATTGATGAAATAAAATTGATTTGTCAATGGTTAATTAATGATGGAAATATTGATTTTTTAGACATATCCTTATGGGATGTTTTTAAAATTCCTTATGAAGAAAAATATCAAAAAAACACGTTGCTTGAACACTTTAGTAAATTAGATTTTAAAAAGGTGAAATGGACTGTAGCTGGTAAAATTTACAACGCTGTTGATGTTCAAAAAGTGTTAGATTCAGGTGTAGATTTTGTAACTATTGGTACTTCTGCAATTTTACATCATAACTTTCCAACATTGGTTGTAAAAGACCCAACGTTTAATCCAATCGCCATTCCAGTTTCAGAAGAATATCTTATAAATGAAGGCTTAGGTAAAAAGTTTATTGCGTATTTAAAAAGATGGCCCGGTTTTATTAAATCATAGTTTATTGAACGTGATTTTATATGATTTATGCGACTGGAAAATCGGAGATTTTTCGGTTGTAGCAAATCGTTTGTTGAATGTTTGTCGTTTGTACTAGTTCAAATTTAAGCATAAATTATATGAGGTGTTGGCACAAGTTTTTATAATTCGTATTTCCATATTTTTTTCTCTTTATCAAATTCAATTGTTAAATGTCGAATATAAAAAACAGGAATATTTATTTTTTCGTGTCGTTTTATTTCCCATTTTTTAATTTTTTTTACTAATTTAATTGCATCTTTTTCAAACTCAGTTAAAGGTTTTCTTAACTTTATTTTAAATTCAGTCGGAAGATTAAAAATTGAATCAAATTTAAGTTGATAACCAGTGTAAGTTGTGACATATTTAAGATTTCCTTTTTTGTCAATCAATAAATTTAACCAAGTAAAAGGTTTTTCGTAATCTTTTATTTTTCCTTTTTGAAATATAGAGTCAATATTCGAAATCGGTTTTGTATAGTTGAAACCATTTTCATAAACATAGTCATAAATATAATTTTCCAATTTGAATGAATTTCCACTGTTTAATATTCGTTGTTCATTTATTCCTATTTTCCTATAATTAAGATTTTTTGAATTAGAACACATACTTCCAAATTGCAACTCTCCTTTATATCTACGCGTATATACTAACCAAACTTCTCCCTTTTCAGCTTGTAAATCACAGTTTGACGCTTTTCCTATGTATTTCCCTTCTGAATTAAATTTTCCTTCTGAGTTAAGTTCGAATTCTAATTCTTTAGGAAAGTCTCCATTTTTATAATGTTTTGATATGTTAAATGTAACTTTATAAGTTAAACTGTCTTTAGCATATGTTTTAGAAATAATTTTACCAACAAAAACATAATCAGATTCATAAAATTCTATAACGGGATTAACATCTTGACAATCACAAGCCAAAGTCTTTATTGTAAAAAGAAATATTAATATTATTAGGCTTTTTTTCATAATTTGTGCCAACGTGTTATATACATTATTTTTTCTCTTTTATCACGAAAGAAATAAAAGTTAGAAGTAATTTTAGCTTATTTTATCATTTGTTGAAATTGCAATTTTTTGAATGTACCAATTTAATGAAAAAGTGATTAAAAAATATGGTTTTTGGTAATTTATAATTAAAATAAATTAGATATACCTTATTTAAATGTTTTAAGTTAAGATATTTAAATCTGTATCTGAAAATGATTTAAAAGAATTATTTGATAATTTTCTGGCAAACTTAGATGAATCCAAATTAAATATAAATAAAATGGTTTTATGAGACTACCCACTTAGCTGAATTTTTTCAACTAGCACCACAAACAATTTATGGTCTGGTAAATCAGGATAAAATTCCATATATTGAAAAAATATTCTGTAGATGAATTTAGTACCTTAGGTTTAGGTGATGTACTTTCCTTAAATAGATTTAGTAAAATTAAAAATTCAATACTTTTAATTAGTCCTTAATCAGTATTCCAAATATTTCACATTCCCCTATTCAATTTAACAATTCCCAGACAAAACAATTCTCTGAGACGATTTAAACTGAATATATTTTACACAAAAATTTAAACTTGCACAACCTAAAAATCTCCTATTCTCTAGTTTCACAAACCATATACCAACACGTTGTGGGCAAAAACAGAAATTAAATAAAACT
>NZ_JBFHHX010000069.1:0-17375 GCF_041596795.1 Lutibacter sp. | reverse complement strand
GAAGAAGTAGAAATGGTAAAAGGAATTAAAAATGTACATCACGTACATATTTGGCAATTAAATGATCACGAATGCCATTTTGAAGCACATATAGAGTTTAAAGAAGATATTACCATCTCTAATTTTGATATAATTTGTAAAAAAGTAGAACATTTACTTTTAGATAAATTTGATATTCATCATTGTAATTTACAACCTGAATTTAACAGAACAGAAAGCAAAGAAATTATTATTCAAGATTAAAAAATGTTTCAAATAATTACCAAAAAATTTTCCGAATTAACTAGCAATGAATTGTATGCAATACTACAATTACGAAGCGAAGTTTTTGTAGTGGAACAAGACTGTGTGTATCAAGATATTGATTTTAAAGATCAAAAAGCTATTCATATTTTAGGATTTAAAAATGAAAAATTAATTGCTTATACACGTATTTTTAAACCTGGAGATTATTTTACCCAGGCTAGTATTGGTAGAGTAGTAGTTGCACAAAACCAGCGCAAATTTGGCTACGGTTTTATAATTATGGAACAATCTATAAAAGCTGTAAAAGAGTATTTTAACGAAACTACCATAAAAATTTCTGCTCAAAAATATTTGAAAAAATTTTACGAATCGCTTCAATTTGAACAAGTTGGAGAAGAGTATTTAGAAGATAACATTCCCCATATTCCAATGGTTAAAAAATAATAAATGAACAATCCAAAAGTTAAAATTACAAACGTTGAAAATCTATCACATAAGTGGTACAAACTAGATAAAGTAGATTTTAATTATCAACTTAACAATGGAACTTGGCAACACCAATCTAGAGAGTGTTATGATAGAGGAGATGGTGCAGCAATATTATTATATAATTCATCAAAAAAAACAGTTATTTTAACCAAACAATTTCGAATGCCTAGTTATTTAAATGGAAATAAAGATGGCATGATGATTGAAGTTTGTGCAGGTTTATTAGATGAAAACGATCCAATTACGTGCATTATTAAAGAAGCTGAAGAAGAAACAGGATTTCAAATTTCCAACCCTAAAAAAGTAATGGAATTGTATTCAACTCCAGGTGCAGTTACCGAAAAAATTCACTATTTTATTGCAGAATATACAAGTGTTATGAAAATTTCTAATGGTGGTGGTTTAGAGGAAGAAACCGAAGAAATTGAAGTTTTAGAATTACAATTTAGTCAAGTTTTAGAAATGATTTCATCAGGAGAAATTTGTGATGCTAAAACAATTGTTTTACTGCAATATGCTCAAATTCATAATTTAGTATAATTTATAAATATTTGTAATACAATATATTAAGTAATTTTAAAAAAGTGAAATTTATATTTTTAGCTAGTTTGTTTTTTTATTTCAAAGCAGTTGCTTAGTTTTGTGGTGTAATTAATAATAAATGGCACGACAAAAAGAGTATATTGAAGATGAAGTTATTGAAAAAGCAATGCGTTTGTTTTGGCGCAATGGTTATGAAAATACTTCTGTTCGTATGTTAGAAAAAGAAATGGGTATTAACCAATTTTCTATATATGCTAGTTTTGGAAATAAGCAAGGTGTGTTTTTAGAAAGCTTAAAATGTTATAAAAAAAACACAAAAGAAATGTTTGAAAATTTAATAAAATCGAACAATGGTGTTGAAGATATTAAAGAATTTTTTTACAATTCAGTTAAAGTTTCTGGGTTTAGAGGAAATCAAAAAGGTTGTTTTGTAACAAATACTTATAATGAATTTGCAGAAAGTGAAGATGTAGTTATAAAAGAACAAATTGCAAGTTTTATGAATAATTTAAAAGAAATTTTCATAGAAAAATTAAAAATGGATCCAACTAAAGATGAAGAAACCATTTTGAAACAAGCTAATTATTTGGTACTTGCAAAACACGGTTTGGCAGCGGCTTCAAGAGTAAATACAGAACAAGAAATAAAAGATTATATAGAAATGACTTTTAAAAACTTATAAGCTTTTTTTTAATTAAAAACTAAGCAAGTGCTTAGATAAATTATAATTGGAAATCCAGATCAAATTTGTACGGATACTAACAGAATTTTACCAATGTAATTTAAACAATCAGTAATACCAATTAGCTCTATTGTTTTTGTGACTTTAAATTTATGGCTAAATAATAAATATGAATTTCAATACTAATTAATATATAAAATCAATAAAAAAGTAAATTATGAACAAAATAGTATTTAGTACAAACTTATTAATGGGTGCGGTTTTATCCAGATTTGCCATTTCAAAATTAGCAGGATGGGAAATATCTATTAATGCCTTTATAGAAATGGCAAAACCATTAGGTATAGATCCTACTTTTTTCAGGGTATCTACCGGCATACTTATTTTGGTAGTTGTAATTGGTTATATATCAACCGCCGTTTTCAGCCTATTCAAAAATAATCCCGATTTTAAAACAATAATTCCTTATAAAAAATGGGCAATTTATGCCAATCTTTTAGGTTTACTTACAATGGTAGGAGCACTTATAGCTGAATTTTCACTAAGAGTACAGCCTAAATGGTTATTGGTTTATATAGCTTTAGGAGTAATCCTATTTTCAGGTATTAACATTTTCATTTTAAATAAACAAAAACAATAAAAAATAACTAAAAAATTAAAATTATGTCAAAATTTAAAATTCACAATTTAGAAACAGTACCAACAGAAAGTAAAGAAATGTTAGAAGCTTCGGCAAAAGTAAATGGTTTTATACCAAATTTACATGCTGTTTTAGCAGAGTCTCCTCAAATTTTTGAAGCATACCAAACGCTTCATAAATTGTTTTCACAATCATCATTTAATAAAGATGAATTAACCGTAGTATGGCAAACCATAAATGTAGAGCACAAATGTAACTATTGTGTGCCAGCGCATACAGCTATTGCTCATATGATGAACGTTGATTCAGCTATTACCGAAGCATTAAGAAACAGTACTACGTTGCCAACAGAAAAATTACAAGTGTTGCATGAAACAACCTTAGCATTGGTCAGAAATCGTGGGTATATTTCTAATGAAGAAGCCGAAAAATTCTATGCAGTTGGCTATGAAAATCGCCAATTATTAGATATTGTTTTAGGTCTTTCACAAAAAGTAATTAGTAATTATACAAATCATTTAGCAAAAACTCCTGTAGATAAAGCTTTTGAAAATTTTGTTTGGAAAAAAGAGGTAACAGCTTAATTATAAAAACCTTAATAAAAAGTTATAAGTCAAATAAGAATTATGAATAATTCAACAAAAAATAATAGTACAATATCTGCAGTAATTATGGAGAGAAAAAATAGTAATAAGTTACACTTAAATACCTTTATGGTGGTTATTTTAATAATGACAATTTTTTCAAATATATATGCGCAAGAAACAGCATTAAAAAATGAAAATAATCATTTAGTAACAAAACCAAAAGTGATCATTTTTGATGTAAATGAAACCTTGTTAGATATGACTCCTTTAAAAATATCGGTTGGTAAAGCGTTAAATGGAAGAGAAGATTTATTGCCTTTATGGTTTTCAACTATGTTACATTATTCGTTAGTAGAAACTGTAACAGAAAATTACCACCATTTTGGAGAAATTGGTACCGCAGCCTTAATAATGGTTGCAGAAACACAAGGAATTGTCATAAATTATGAAGATGCAAAAGAATCTATTGTTACTCCATTAAGATCTTTACCCGCCCACGCTGATGTTATACCAAGTATGAAAAAATTGAAAAAAGGAGGTTTTGGAATTGTTAGTTTAACAAATTCTTCGGCAAAAGGAGTTGAAACTCAATTTAAAAATGCGAATTTAATAAGCTATTTCGATAATCGTTATACAGTAGAAACTATTCAAAAATATAAACCTCATTTAGATACCTATAAAATGGTTTTAAAAGATTTAGGTGTAAAACCAGAAGAAGTTTTAATGGTTGCTGCACACGCATGGGATTTAGCAGGAGCTAAAAAAGCTGGTTTACAAACTGCATTTATAAAAAGACCAGGAAAAGTTTTATATCCAAATGTAGAAACGCCAGATTATGTAGTAAACGACTTATCGGAATTGGTAAAAATTTTCGAAGAAAAAGGATATTTCAAAATTGATTAACTTTTTAATTATTAACTATTAAAAACTCCTTTAAATTGTATTTATATGAAAGAAAAAATTAAGGTAGATGTTGTTTCAGATATTGTTTGTCCGTGGTGTATTATTGGGTACAAACGTATGCAAAAGGCAATTGAAGAGTTAGAGATTCAACATAAAATAATACTTAAATGGCAACCTTTTGAATTGAATTCTACTATGCCAATTGAAGGAGAAAATGTGTTAGAACATATAAAAAGAAAATATGGATCATCTATAGAAGATGCAAAGCGTTCACAAGAAAATATGACAGAACTAGGAGCTGAGCTAGGTTTTAAATTCGATTATTTTGATGAAATGAAAATAGTAAATACTATAGATGCTCATATTTTATTGGAGTATGCAAAAGAATACAACTTACAAACAGCATTAAATGTACGCTTTGTTACTGCTTTTTTTAGCGAACGAAAAGATATTTCAAACAGAGAAGTATTATTTCAAGAAATAACAAATATTGGCTTAAATGTAAATGAGGCAAAAATGCGATTAGAAAATAAAGCAAATAAGGAACGAATTAAAAAACAAATTCAATTTTGGCAAAGCAGAGGGATTTCTTCTGTACCAACCGTGGTTTTTAATAACTCAAGTGCTGTAACTGGTGCGCAATCAACAGATGTTTATAAACAAATATTTATGCAACTTTTAAATGAATAAAAGCAACAATAATATAAAATATTCATTAGCATTTGATGTTTATGGAACACTTATCAACACTTCAGGAATTTACACTATTTTAGAAAGTATGATTGGTGAAAAGGCAACACCCTTAATGAATACTTGGAGAAATAAACAGTTAGAATACTCTTTTAGAAGAGGTTTAATGAATAGTTATGTAGATTTTTCTGTGTGTACAAAAGATGCTTTAGAGTTTAGTTGCAATACTTTTAAAGTTAATTTATCTGATGCTCAGAAAGAAGCATTAATGAATGAATATAAAGTGTTACCAGCTTTTGCCGATGTACAAGAAGGACTGGAAAAATTAAAAGAAGAAGGATATAAACTCTATGCTTTTTCAAACGGAAGTGCCGAAACAGTATCTAATTTGTTAAAAAATGCAAATATTTTTTATTTATTTAACGATGTTGTTAGTGTAGAAGATGTTCAAATTTTTAAACCTAGTCCAAAAGTATACGAGCACTTTTTAAAAAAAATAAACGCAACAAAATCCAATTCTTGGTTAATATCAAGCAATCCGTTTGATGTAATTGGCGCAACCTCTTACGGAATGAAATCTGCTTGGGTACAACGCTCACAAGATTCAGTTTTTGATCCTTGGGGAATAGAACCAACAACAATTATAAATACTATAAAACAATTACCTATAAAACTAAAATAATTAAAAATGTTAAAAAAAAACCTATCTATCTTAATTGCAATAATTGCAATAACAATTGGTTGTGAAACTAAAGAAAAAAAACAAATGAATTCAAACGAAGAAACAAATATGGAAACAACAACGGAACAAGGTGAACTAGATGCGTTATTGGATGTTAAAAGAAAACAAGCCGCGGAAAGAATTACCGGAGAAAAAAAACAAGTGTATGCAGAAGGAATTGAAGATATAAAAAATTCTGGAATTTTAGATAAAGCTTTAAATGTTGGAGCAAAAGCACCTAATTTTACCTTAAACAATGCTACAAATAAGTCAGTTTCATTATATGATGAACTTAAAAACGGCCCAGTAATTTTAACTTGGTACAGAGGTGGTTGGTGTCCGTATTGTAATATTACGTTAAATCATTTACAAGAAAAATTGCCGGAGTTTAAAAAAGCTGGAGCTACTTTATTGGCATTAACACCAGAATTACCAGACAAATCTTTAAGTACTTCAGAAAAAAATAATTTAGAATTTACTGTTTTAAGTGATATTGGAAATAAAGTTGGTAAGCAATATGGTGTTGTATATACATTAACAGCTCCACTTGCAACTATGTACGAAGCAGGTTTTGGCTTACACCAAAATAACGGAGATGAAAGTAATGAACTGCCTTTAGCTGCAACGTATGTTATTGATAAAAATGGAATTATTCAATACGCATTTTTAAATGAAGATTATAAAAATAGAGCAGAACCTAAAGAAATAATTGCTGCTTTAAATAAATTGAAACAATAAAATTTGCAACTTTGTGTGGATAAATTCTAACATAAAATGAAGTGAAAATCACTTCAACATAAAATAAGTAAATATGGAGTTAAAAGGAAAAAAAGCAATTATTACTGGAGGTAGTAGAGGTTTAGGAAAAGCAACCGCACTTGCCTTTGCACAACTAGGTATTGATGTTGCCATTACTGGTAGAAATGAAGCTAAATTAAAAGAAACAGTTTCAGAATTAAAAGCGTTAGGAGTTAATGCTTTTTATGAAGTTTTTGATGTTTCTAATTATAACCAAGTAAAAATTGGAATTAAAAATTGTATTTCTAACTTAGGTTCTGTTGATATTTTGGTTAACAATGCCGGTATTGCAGCTTTTGGTACGTTAAACGATATGGATTCGCAATTATGGGAAGATATTATTAAAACCAATGTTTTAGGAATGTATTACGTTACAAAAGAAGTACTTCCACATTTAATTGCAAAAAATGAAGGAGATATTATAAATATTTCATCAACAGCTGGTTTAAGTGGAAATGCAACTACTTCTGCATATTCAGCATCTAAATTTGCAGTAATTGGTTTATCGCAATCTTTAATGAAAGAAGTTCGAAAAAACAATATTAGAGTAAATACCTTAACACCAAGTACAATTGCTACAGATATGTCTTTTGAATTAGGAATTACCGATGGAAATGCTGAAAAAGTACTTCAACCAGAAGATTTTGCAGAGTTAATTGTTGCTAGTTTAAAACTACCAAGAAGAGCAATGATGGCAAATGCTTCTTTGTGGTCTACAAATCCATAATTTAATTAAAAGATTTATCTTTTATAAATAAACCAAACAGCTGTTTAGTTAAAACAGCTGTTTGGTTTTTATGTATTATTATACAGAGCATAAATAAGTATATTTGTAACAAGTCTCACTACTGTATTTTATAGATAATAGAAAATTAGGCGAACATATGACCATTGAAGATTTAGCAGGTACTTTTAATATTATTGGTAGTAACCAAGATTCAAGTGAACAAACATATACCGGTACACTTACTTTAACTCTTGATGTTAATAAGAGAATAATTGCTAAATGGCTTATTAATAATGAGCAAGAACAAATAGGAACAGGCTTTTTTAAAAACAACATTTTGGTAATAAATTTTAGTTATCAATCGGTTAATAATGTTACATACAAAGGCGTGGTTGTGTATCGTTGTATTTCAAATACAATTTTAGAAGGATTTTGGTCTGAAAAACACGGAGATCCTTTGTATTTAGGTTCAGAACGCTGTTTTAAAATTATAGAACAAAAAGAATTATTAAATTAAATAGTAAACAATGCAATGTCCTTGTAATAGCAATAAAAAATATAGCGATTGTTGCCAAAAAGCACATCAAAATATTAATTCAGTTGCCTCTGCAGAAGCATTAATGCGCTCAAGATATAGCGCTTTTGTTTTAGCAAATGTAGCGTATTTACAAAAAAGTCATCACAGTAAAACCAGACCTTCTAATAGCGAAAATAAGGAAATTGAAAAATGGACAAAATCTGTAAAATGGTTAAAATTAGAGGTTTTAAAAACTACAAATGGAACTGCTAATGATACTATTGGAACAGTAGAATTTAAAGCATTTTTTATGGAAAACGGCGCCATAAATATTATTCACGAAAACTCTAAATTTTGTATTGAAAATAATTATTGGGTATATGTTGGCGCAAATAATGAATGTAATTAGTTTTAACACTCATTCTAAAATCTAAATTTTCTTTAGGCAATACTTCAGCAATTTCAATTAAATAAATTTTGAAGAAATTATAAGAATTAAACATATTTTTTTATCTAAAAAACAGTTGATAGATTTATACGTAAACCCTAAATATACTCAATACTTTTTTATATTTTAGCATCCAATAAATTAACTCATTTAAAAAAGATTATGGCAGACGATAAAGAAAAAGCAGCAAAATTAAAAGCATTACAATTAACTCTAGATAAATTAGATAAAGCTTACGGAAAAGGAACAGTAATGAAAATGGGAGATGTTGCAATATCTGATATTGAGGCAATTTCAACAGGTTCATTAGGATTAGATATTGCATTAGGTGTTGGAGGTTATCCAAGAGGAAGAGTAATTGAAATTTACGGACCAGAATCTTCGGGTAAAACAACCTTAACATTGCACGCTATTGCTGAAGCTCAAAAAGCTGGTGGAATTGCGGCTTTTATAGATGCAGAACACGCTTTTGACCGTTTTTATGCTCAAAACTTAGGAATTGATGTAGATAATTTAATTATTTCTCAACCAGATCACGGTGAACAAGCTTTAGAAATTGCCGATAATTTAATTAGCTCTGGAGCTATTGATATTGTAGTAATTGACTCGGTTGCTGCTTTAACTCCTAAAAGTGAAATTGAAGGAGAAATGGGAGATTCTAAAATGGGATTACACGCACGTTTAATGTCTCAAGCATTACGTAAATTAACAGGAACCATTCATAAAACAAATTGTACAGTTATATTTATTAACCAATTACGTGATAAAATTGGAGTAATGTTTGGTAACCCAGAAACAACAACTGGTGGTAACGCTCTTAAATTTTACGCATCTGTTCGTTTAGATATTCGTAAAAGAACACAAATAAAAGATGGTGAAAAAGTAGTTGGAAACAGTACAAAAGTAAAAGTGGTAAAAAATAAAGTAGCACCTCCATTTATGACTGCCGAGTTTGATATTATGTACGGCGAAGGAATATCTAAAGTTGGTGAAGTTTTAGATTTAGGAGTTGAGTTTGGAATTGTGAAAAAAAGTGGTTCTTGGTTTAGCTACGGCGAAACAAAATTAGGACAAGGTAGAGATGCTGTAAAAGCATTAATAAAAGACAATCCAGATTTGGCCGAAGAATTAGAAACTAAAATTAAAGAAGCAATAAACGCTAAATAACACAACTGTATTTATAAATTATAAAAAAGGAAGTGAAATTTAATTTCACTTCCTTTTTTGTTGCACTTAACTAATTATAAATAAACAAATTAAAAAGTATAATTTTAAAAATTACTTACAAACAAAATGTGTCAAATTCATAAAATTGTCTAATAAAAGAGTATTTTTGGCAAATAAATTTATTTCTAGTTAATTATAATTTCATATTCTTTTGATTACAAAACCAATTAGACTATTGTTAGGTAGAACGGACATTGTTGATTTCCCTAAACTTAATTTAGAAGGAATTAACATAAAAGTGGATACTGGAGCGTATACTTCAAGTTTTCACAGCCATAGTATTGAAGTAGTTGATGAGGTATTAAAATGTAAATTTTTAGATCCTAGTCATGAGCAATATCATGAAAAATATTTTTTGTTTAAAAATTTTACTCAAAAAAAAGTAAAAAGTTCTAACGGAATTGTAGAAACTAGATTTACTATTAAAACTGAAATACTAATCTTTAATAAGATTGAGGAGATTGATTTAACTTTAACAGAAAGAGGTTCAATGAAATATCCTGTGCTATTAGGAAGAAAATTTTTGTCGAAAAAATTTATTGTTGATACCGCAAAAAAAAACTTATCATTTAAAAACAAAATAAAAACAAGCATAAATTAAAATGAAAATTGTTGTTTTATCTCGTAACCCCAACTTATATTCTACAAAAAGACTTATTGAAGCTGGTAAAAAACGAAACCACGAAATGATTATAGTAGATCATACAAAATGTGATATTATAATTGAAAAGAAAAAACCAGCTATACGTTATAAACACGAGCTATTAACTGATATTGATGCTGTAATTCCAAGAATTGGAGCTTCTGTAACTTTTTACGGAACAGCCGTTGTTCGTCAGTTTGAAATGATGAAAGTTTTTACAGCTATTGAATCTCAAGCATTAATGCGCTCACGCGATAAATTAAGAAGTTTACAAATACTTTCCAGAGCTGGATTAGGACTTCCTAAAACCGTTTTCACAAACTATTCTAAAAACGTTAGAGATGTAATTGACAGTGTTGGAGGCACTCCTTTAGTAATAAAATTATTAGAAGGAACACAAGGTTTAGGTGTAGTTTTAGCTGAAAATGATAATGCTGCCGAATCGGTTTTAGAAGCTTTTAATGGTTTAAAAGCACGTGTAATTGCACAAGAGTTTATTAAAGAAGCAAAAGGTGCCGATATTAGAGTTTTTGTGGTTGATGGAACTGTTGTTGGAGCCATGAAAAGACAAGGAAAAGAAGGTGAATTTCGCTCAAATTTACACAGAGGAGGAAGCGCCGAAGTTATTGAATTATCTGTTGATGAAGAAAATGCAGCCTTAAAAGCAGCTCGTGTTATGGGATTAGGTATTGCAGGTGTAGATTTATTACAATCTGCCCGTGGACCACTTATTTTAGAAGTAAATTCATCTCCAGGTTTAGAAGGAATTGAGTCTGCTACTGGCGTTGATATTGCCAGAAAAATTATTCATTATATAGAACGCCATGCCGAATGATTTTAAAATTCTTCACCAAAAAGTAGCACTAGGTGAAACAGTAACTATTAATATGGATATTGCACGTTTAACAACGCGCTCAAAAGTTGATGTTCCTATTATTGTTTCAAGAGGAAAAGAAGATGGACCTTGTTTATTGCTTATTGGCGGTATTCATGGCGATGAAACTAACGGAATAGAAATTGTGCGTCAAATTGTTGCTGCAGGACTTCATAAACCGGAAAAAGGAACCATTATTTGTATTCCTTTATTAAATGTATTTGGTTTTTTAAATCAACGAAGAGAATTTCCTGATGGAAGAGATTTAAACAGAATGTTTCCAGGATCAAAAAATGGTTCGTCAGCAAGTAAATTTGCCTATCATTTAATGACCAAAGTAATTCCAAAAGTTGATTATTGTATTGATTACCATACTGGTGGTGCACAGCGTTTTAATTATTCACAAATAAGAATTAATGGTACCGATGAAGAAACCTTAGCTTTGGCTAAAATTTTTGGTGCACCGTTTATTGTTTTTAGTAAAAGTCAGGAAAAAACATTTAGAAATTCAATGGTTTCATTAGGAAAAAAAGTGTTGCTTTTTGAAGGAGGAAAATCGTTAAACTTAGATAAAATTGTAACTAAAATGGGTATTCAAGGTGCAATTAACATCATTCATCATTTAGGTTTACGAGATTATTCATCTAAAATTTTAAAAACATCTACCGAAAATCCACCAAAAGTTATTAAAACAAGCAAATGGGTACGAGCTAAACATTCTGGTATGTATCGTTCCTATGTAAGTGCCGGACAAAGAGTAGAAAAAGGAGTAAATTTAGGGAGTATTTCAGATCCTTACGGCGAATACGAAAAAATATTTAAAAACCCACAAGCGGGTTATGTTTTAAACTCTAACCATTCTCCCGTAGTTATTCAGGGCGATGCTTTATTTCATATTGGTTTCGAATAATTGTTAAAAGTAGAGAACATATCATTTAGTTATACTTCAAAAGAGGTTTTAAAAAACATTAGTTTTAGTGCCAATAAAGGCGATTATATTGCTGTTATTGGAGAAAGCGGTTGTGGGAAAAGTACTTTATTAGAAATTGTTTACGGTTTATTACATATTGAAAAAGGTGCTGTTTATTGGAATGATAAAAAGTTAAGAGGTCCAAATTTTGCATTAATTCCTGGGGAAGAATTTATGAAATACTTACCGCAAGATTTCGATTTAATGCCCTATAGTACTGTTGAAGAAAATATTGGAAAACACATTTCTTATTTAGATCCAAATAGATTAAAACGTATAAAAGAGTTGTTGGAAGTTGTTGATATGAGCGACTATTTAAAAACGAAAGTAATTAACTTAAGTGGTGGTCAAAAACAACGTGTAGCATTGGCAAAAGTAATTGCAAAAGAACCAGAAGTTTTATTGTTAGATGAACCATTTAGTCATATAGATAATTTTAGAAAAAACAAATTACGAAGAGATTTATTTCGCTATTTAAAATCTAAAAATATTTTATGTATTGTAGCAACGCATGATGCAACAGACGCCTTGTCTTTTGCCAATGAAATTTTGGTGATAAGAAATGGAGAATTAGTTGCTAAAAACACGCCAGAAACTTTATATAACAACTTAACTAGCGAATATATTGGCTCTTTTTTTAATGAAGTAAATGAAATTCCGTTAGTTGAAATTGAACCAAAATCAACGTTAAATGAAACTATTTTATGCTACCCAAATCAATTAAAATTAACCGATAAAAATGGGATAAAAGCAACTATTATAGCTTCATATTTTAAAGGCGATTTTTATTTAGTTGAAGCACAACTTCAAAAAACAATTGTATTTTTTGAAAACTTCGACAAAATTCAAGTAGGATCAGAAATTTACTTAAAACTAGTTAAATAAAAACCTGTTGCGTGTAATTGACGAAAATATACATTAAAAAACTAATTGCCCCCAACACGTTAAATTTATAAAACTTAATCGGTTTATATTTTATTAAATCAATACAAAAAAAAATGAAAATAGCTTTTATTGGATTAGGAATTATGGGAAGCAATATGGCTTCACATTTAGCAAAAAACAATTTAGACTTAACTGTATATAATAGAACTCCAAAGAATTTTGAAACTTTTGGAAATTCAAAAGTAACTATTGCGGATTCGGTTAAAAATGCTGTAAAAGATGCTGATATTGTTTTTAGTATGTTATCTACACCACAAGTTGTTGAAGAAGTATTTTTTGGAATAGAAGGTGCACTTAATTTAATGAAAAAAAATGCCATTTGGGCAGATTGTACTACTGTAAATCCATCATTTAGTATCAGCGCTTTTGAGGAAGCAAAAAAATACGATATTAGATTTTTAGATACACCGGTTTCAGGCTCTAAAATTCCTGCAGAAAATGCTGAATTAATTTTTTTAGTGGGTGGAGAAGAAAATACATTGAACGAGATTCAGCCCTATTTAAATATGATGGGAAACAAGGTGTTGCACATTGGTGAAATTGGTAAAGGAGCATCGTTTAAAATGTTGGTAAATATGATGCTTGCACAATCTATGCTTGTTTTTTCTGAAGCCATATTATTGGGTGAAAAAATGGGAATTTCTAAAGATTTTCTGTTAGATACAGTTCCTAATTTAATAGTTTCAGCTCCTTTTACAAAATCGAAAGCGCAAGCCATAAAAAATAATAATTATGATGTGCAATTTCCGTTAGAATGGATGCATAAAGATTTGCATTTGGCTGCAATTACTGCTTACGAACTTAACCAACCATTGTATTTGGCTAATTTGGCAAAAGAATTATATGCCAGTGCTAACCAAAACGGTTTGGGACGAGATGATATGTCTGCTATTTATAAATTTTTAGAACTAAAAAAATAGACTTTACTATTTATTTTTTATTGGTAAGGAAATATACACACTAGTTCCTTGGTTTAACTTGCTTTCAATTTTAATAGTTCCTTTATTTATGGTTAAAAACTCCTTACAAAGTTTTAAACCTAAGCCTGTTCCTTTTTCATTATTGGTTCCAAAAGTAGAAACAGTTGAGTTTATTTCAAAAACTTTTAATTGTGTTTCTTTAGTTATACCAACTCCATTATCCACTATTGCAATGGTACAAGTGTTTAGTTTTTCATCTATTTTTTTCAAAACAATTTCAATTTTTCCATCAACAGGAGTAAATTTAATAGCGTTTGATATTAAGTTTCTTATAACAGTGTCAACCATATCATAATCGGCATAAACACTAATTTCAGTATTAAAATTACAACTTAGGTTAATGTTTTTCAATTTAACTTGAGAATTAAAAAGACGGATATTGGTAAGTACTATTTCATTAAGATTAAGTTGACTAGGATTATAAATAATTAACCCAGTATTTGTATTTGCCCATTTTAATAGATTATCTAACAGGTTAAACGTTTCTTTACTGTTTTGGTAAAGCGATTTAGTTAGTTTTTCTCGTATTTCTTCCGTTATATTATTTAGCCAAAGTAACTCTCCAATTTGTTGTAAACCTCCAAGAGGACCTCTTAAATCGTGTGCAATAATGGAGAAAAGATTGTCTTTACTTTTATTTAACTCACTTAGTTTTAGGTTGTCTTTTTCTTTTAAAATAAAGATTAAGAGTAAAGGAATAATCAAGTTAAGAATTAAGAAGAAAATAAGTGGAAAAACCATCATATAATTTGTTGAAAATATTTCTACATCAACTAATAAATTAGCTCCTAACGCCCTAAATAAAAGGGAAAATGAACCTAAGGTAAAAATATAACCCGTTAAGTATTGTATTTTAGTTTTCTTTTTATCTGTTAATAGAATATAAGCAGTAAAGGCATAAATAAATGAAACACTTAATGACATGGCAATAATTCTAGCACTTACTGAAGCGGTACTAAAAAATAGTAGCACAACGGAAAGAAAAACTGGAATTAAAAGGTATCGTTTAAAATGCTTTAAATTAAATTTTCGTTCAATAAAAGAAATACAATAGACTTCGTAAAACGCAATAAATAAATTTATAGTAGTATTTACAAAAATACCAAATGGTTTTGGTACTTCATCTCTTGTTGCAAGCATTATTAAAAAAAAAATTCCCATTATTCTTGATAAAATAAAAAGATAAATAATGGGATTTTTTATTTTATATAATTTAATGTAAGTAACAAATAAAGCAATGATACATATATTGGCTGTAGCAGTGAAAAGGAATAATGTTCTTACATCTATTGGAATCATATTTTTTATTTACTTTAAATATATTTCTCCGTTATTGGTGTTTTTCACCAATAATTAAAATTAACCAATTTAATGGTTAAACAATTTTACAAATAAACTAGTTTAAACACCAGTAGAACCAAAACCACCAGCACCACGTTCTGTTTCGCTTAAAATTTCAACTGATTGCCATTCTGCACGCTCGTGTTTTGCAATTACTAATTGCGCAATACGTTCGCCATCATTAATAACAAAATCGTTGTTAGATAAATTCACCAAAATAACGCCAATTTCACCTCTATAATCTGCATCCACAGTTCCGGGAGCGTTTAAAACAGTAATTCCATTTTTTGCCGCTAATCCACTTCTTGGTCGTACTTGTGCTTCTGTACCAACAGGTAAAGCAATAAATAAACCAGTTTTAATAATGGCTCTTTCCAATGGTTTTAAAGTAATTGCAGCATCAATATTTGCGCGTAAATCCATTCCTGCAGATGCAATTGTTTCGTAACTTGGTAATTGGTGTTTAGATTTGTTGATGATTTGAATTGTCATTTTTAATTTATTTTATGTTATAAAGCCAGGAAATTACTTCTTTAAATTCGCTACTCCAAAAAGCTTCGTTATGATTTCCTTCTGGGTTAATTTTCGATTTTAAATTTCGTTGTTTAAATCCTGTTTCTAGTAATAATTTTTCCATTTTTTGAGTGTCAGTATCCATAGATTCTCCTTCTTTTCCACCCACTAATAAATATAGTTTTTGGTTGTTTATTTTACCGTTTTCTTCAGTAAACTTAATTACTTCATCAGAAAACCAAAAAGAGGTTGATAAAGCGCCTATTTTTCCAAAAACAGATGGATATTTTAATCCGCCGTAATACGATATTAATCCACCTAAAGAACTGCCAATTAAACCCGTGTGTTTTTGTTGAGGTTTTGTTCTGTAATTTTTATCAATATAGGGTTTTAATGTATTTACTATAAAATTGATATAAACTTCGCCTTTTCCGCCACCATATTTTTTATGTTCCCACGGTGTGTATTCGTTAATGCGTTCTTCACCACCATTTTCAATGCCTACAACAATAAATCCTTTGCTTGTTTTTTTATAAATTTCATTTAAAGTTTCATCAACTTTCCATTCACCAGCATAAGATGTTTTTGCATCAAATAAATTTTGAGCATCGTGCATATAAATTACCGGAAATTTTTTTGTTGATGTTTTATAATGTGGAGGAACGTACACCCAAATTTTATGACTTATTGTGTTTAACTCCGGAATTAAAAATTCTTTTTCAAGAATAGAAACATTTGATGTAGCGGTTGATTTATTTTCTTGCGAATAACCAAATGCCACACATAAAATGAAAATGAATAAAGAATAATAGATTTTCATAAGTAGTTACTATTTTCGATTTATTAATGCCATTAATTCTTTTTTTTCATTATAAAAAATTAAGAAACCAAAAAAGCTAACTAACAGAATTCCAACTAAATAATTTTCTCTAAAAAATACAAATGATATATATGAAATTACTACTGAAGCTATTAAATAAATACCAGATTTTTTTAAGTTGTAAGGAACGTCATAATATTTTTTACCATAAAAATAAGAGATAACCATCATACTTCCGTAAGCAGCTAAAGTTGCCCAAGCCGATGCTATAAATCCAATTTTTGGAATTAAAACAATGTTTAAAACAATAGTAATTAAAGCGCCTACAATAGAGAAATACATTCCATAACGTGTTTTATCGGTTAGTTTGTACCAAACAGCCAAATTGTGATAAATACCTAAAAACAAATTTGCTAATAACACAATTGGCACAATTGCAATTGCGTCCCAATAATCAGAATTTTTAATAAACAGTACTTTAATAATATCAATAAAAGCTACAATACCCACAAAAACTAACGCACCAACTATTATAAAATAGTTCATAATTTTAGCATAGGTTTCTTTGGCATTCGCTTTATCGGCGTGATTAAAAAAGAAAGGCTCAGCACCTAACCTAAATGCCATAATGTATAAGTTCATAAAAATAGCCAGCTTGTAACAAGCGCTATAAATTCCCATAGTGCTTTTGTCAATAAGTTGGCCGATTAAGTACTTATCTAAGTTTTCATTAATTGTGTAAGCAATTCCAGCCACTGCAATTGGCCAGGCGTATTTGAACATTTTTTTAAATAGCACAGTATTAAAACTCCATTTAAATTTAAGTAAATAAGGCATTAATAAAAGCAATGAAACCGCGCTACCAACAATATTTGCAATAAAAATAAAATTAACAATATTAGTACTGTTATACATAGAAATCAAAAATGATGGAACCGATTTTCCTTCAGCAATAAAATCTGGAATAAAGCGTAAGAAAATAAGATTTATCAATACAATAATTCCAACATTTAATAATTTAATAATAGCATATCGTATTGGTCTGTTTGCTGCGCGTAAATAAGCAAATGG